>WHTY01000142.1 GCA_009377475.1 Actinophytocola sp. | reverse complement strand
GGCGCCGAGATCCCACCACCGGACCAGCGGAGGGCGTACTCGTGAGCGAGACGGACGCGATGGGCGACCACAACGGAGGCCACCCGTCGAGCGAACGGCCGGACGCGCGCAGCGAAGCGAGCACGGCCCGATCGACACAGACTGAGCGGCTTTCGGAAGCGACCACCGGTACCGACACCACCGAGAACGGGTCGGACAGCCAGGAGCCAGCCGCGCCGCGGATGACGACGGAGGGCCCGGTCTACACCGTCACCGGCGGCGACTGGGACGACGTCATGTCCGAGATCGGCGGCGACGAGAAGATCGTCATGAACCTCGGGCCGCAGCACCCGTCCACGCACGGCGTGCTCCGGCTGGTGCTTGAGCTGGAAGGGGAGACGGTCACCGACCTGCGGTCGGTCATCGGCTACCTGCACACCGGCATCGAGAAGAACACCGAGTACCGCACCTGGACCCAGGGCGTCACGTTCGTGACGCGGATGGACTACCTCGCGCCACTGTCCAACGAGGCGGCGTACTGCATGGGCGTCGAGAAGCTGCTCGGCATCGAGATTCCCAAGCGCGCCGAGGTCATCCGGGTGCTGCTGCTCGAGATCAACCGGATCAGCTCGCACATGGTCGCGCTCGCCACCGGCGGTATGGAACTGGGCGCGTTGACCGCGATGACGGCGGGGTTCCGCGAGCGCGAGGAAGCGCTGCACCTGCTGGAGTTCCTGACCGGGCTGCGGATGAACCACGCCTTCATCCGGCCGGGCGGCGTCGCGCAGGACCTGCCGACCGACGCAGAAGAGAAGATCGACGAGTTCGTCAAGACGATGGACAAGCGGCTGCCGGACTACGACAAGCTGCTCACCGGGCAGCCGATCTGGCAGCAGCGGCTCAAGGGCATCGGCTATCTGCCGGTGGACGCCTGCCTCGCGCTGGGCATCACCGGCCCTGTCCTGCGCTCCGCCGGTCTGCCGTGGGATCTGCGCAAGACCGATCCCTACCTGGGTTACGAGGACTACGACTTCGAGGTCCCGGTCGCGCACGAGGCCGACTCGTACGCCAGGTACTTGCTGCGGGTGGAGGAGATCCACCAGTCGTTGCGGATCATCAAGCAGGCGGTCAAGAAGCTTGCGCCCGGCCCCGTGATGGTCGAGGACAAGAAGATCGCCTGGCCCGCGCAGTTGTCGATCTCCTCGGACGGTATGGGCAACTCGCTCGAGCATGTCCGCAAGATCATGGGTCAGTCCATGGAGTCGCTGATCCACCACTTCAAGCTGGTGACCGAGGGCTTCAGCGTCCCGCCGGGCCAGGTGTACACGACGGTCGAGTCGCCGCGCGGCGAGCTGGGCTACCACATGGTGTCCGACGGCGGCACCCGACCGATGCGCGTCCACGTGCGTGACCCAAGCTTCGTGAACCTCCAGTCCATGCCAGCGATGTCAGAAGGCGGCATGGTCGCGGACGTGATCGCGGCCGTGGCCTCGCTTGACCCCGTGATGGGAGGGTGCGACCGGTGACTGAGCAGCATTCCATGCCCCACCCGCCGCCCACCGGCAACCGCCCGACACCCGAGTCGACCGAGGTGTTCGACGCCGACATCCACGCCAAGGCCGTCGAGATCATCGGTCGCTACCCTGAGGCGCGGTCCGCGCTGCTGCCGCTGCTGCACCTGGTGCAGTCGGTGCAGTGCTACGTCAGCCAGGAGGGCATCTCGTTCTGCGCGAGCAAGCTCGACCTGACCGACGCCGAGGTCAGCGCGGTCGCGACGTTCTACACGATGTACAAGCGCAAGCCATGCGGCGAGCACCTGGTCAGCGTGTGCACCAACACGCTGTGCGCGGCGATGGGTGGCGACGCGATCTACAAGAAGCTGGCCGACCACCTCGGTGAGAACGGCACGCCGCTCGGGCACGAGGAGACGTCCGGCACGCCGGGCGAGCCCGGTTCGATCACCCTCGAACACGCCGAGTGCCTTGCCGCCTGCGACCTCGCGCCGGTGCTCCAGGTCAACTACGAGTACTACGACAACCAGACCGAGCAGAGCGCCGTCGAGCTGGTGGACGCGCTGCGCAAGGGCGAGAAGCCGCACCCGACGCGCGGCGCGCCGCTGACCGACCTGAAGTCCGTCGAACGCCAGCTCGCCGGGTTCTTCCCTGAGGACGAGCAGTTCACCACCGACGTCGACGGCCCTTCGGCCGCGGAGGAGACGCTGCGCGGCGCGAAGCTCGCGCAGGAAAGGGGCTGGGTCGCACCCGCCATGCGCGACGAGGAGGCGAACCATGGCTGATCCGATCACGCCGGTGCTCACCAAGCGCTGGCTGTCGCCGAACTCATGGCGGCTGTCGACGTACGAACAGCTCGAGGGCTACACCGCCGTCAAGAAGGCGCTGCGCAAACCGCCGGAGCAGCTCGTCGCGCTGATCAAGGACGCAGGGCTGCGCGGCCGTGGCGGCGCTGGCTTCCCTGCTGGCGTGAAGTGGTCGTTCATGCCGACCAATGAGGAGAAGCCGCACTACCTCGTGATCAACGCCGACGAGGGCGAGCCGGGCACCTGCAAGGACATTCCGCTGATGATGGCGGACCCGCACTCGCTGATCGAGGGCTGCATCATCGCCTCATACGCGATGCGGGCACACCACTGCTTCATCTACGTGCGCGGTGAGGTGCTGCACTGCATCCGTCGGCTGCAGGCGGCCGTCCGTGAGGCCTACGACGCCGGGTACATCGGCAAGGACATCCTCGGCTCCGGCTTCGACCTGGACATCGTCGTGCACGCGGGCGCGGGTGCCTACATCTGCGGCGAGGAGACCGCGCTGCTCGACTCGCTGGAGGGACGTCGTGGCCAGCCCCGGCTGAAGCCGCCGTTCCCCGCCGCCGCCGGGCTCTACGCCAAGCCGACCACGGTGAACAACGTCGAGACCATCGCGACGGTGCCCTACATCGTCAACGGCGGTTCCGACTGGTTCCGCGAGATGGGCACCGAGAAGTCACCAGGCCCGAAGATCTACTCGATCTCCGGCCACGTCGAGCAGCCCGGCCAGTACGAGGCGCCGCTCGGCACGACGTTGCGAGAGCTGCTTGAGCTCGCGGGTGGCATGAAGGACGGCGTCCCGCTCAAGTTCTGGACACCCGGCGGGTCGTCGACGCCGATGTTCACCGCGGACCACCTCGACGTCCCGCTGGACTTCGAGGGCGCGGCCGAGGCCGGGTCGATGCTCGGCACCACCGCGATCATGGTGTTCAACGAGACCGTGTCGGTGCCGTGGGCCGTGATGAAGTGGACCCAGTTCTACGAGCACGAGTCCTGCGGCAAGTGCACGCCGTGCCGCGAGGGCACGTTCTGGCTCGCGCAGGTGCTGGAGCGCATGGTCGCCGGCAAGGGCACCGAGGAAGACATCGACACGATGCTCGACGTCTGCGACAACATCCTCGGACGGTCGTTCTGCGCCCTCGGCGATGGCGCGGTGAGCCCGATCGAGAGCGGCATCAAGTACTTCCGCGACGAGTTCCTCGCGCTGTGCGAGGACAACAAGGCCAAGCAGTCCGAGGCTGAACTGGTGGGAGCGAAGGCATGACCATCGCGCCGGAGGAAACCGAGACCGAGGTGCCGGAAGGGCACGTGAAGCTGGTCGTCGACGGCGAGGAGGTCGTCGCGCCGGAGGGCGAGCTGCTCATCCGCACCGCTGAGCGGCTGGGCACCGTCATCCCGCGCTTCTGCGACCACCCGCTGCTCGACCCGGCAGGCGCGTGCCGCCAGTGCCTTGTCGAGGTGGAGATGGACGGCCGCCCGATGCCGAAGCCGCAGGCGTCGTGCACGATGACCGTCGCGGACGGCATGGTCGTCAAGACGCAGAAGTCCTCCCGCGTCGCGGAGAAGGCGCAGGAGGGTGTGATGGAGCTGCTGCTCATCAACCACCCGCTGGACTGCCCGGTCTGCGACAAGGGCGGTGAGTGCCCGCTGCAGAACCAGGCGATGGCGCACGGCCGGTCGACATCTCGATTTGTCGACACCAAGCGGACGTTCCCTAAGCCGATCTCGATCTCTTCGCAGGTCTTGTTGGACCGGGAGCGCTGCGTGTTGTGCCAGCGCTGCACCCGGTTCTCCGACCAGATCGCTGGTGACCCCTTCATCGACCTGCTGGAACGGGGTGTGCACCAGCAGATCGGCACCGCAGAGACCGCGGACATCGAGAACTCCGCCTCGCACACGTCCAGCGGCACGCCGTTCCAGTCGTACTTCTCCGGCAACACCATCCAGATCTGCCCGGTCGGCGCGCTCACCAGCGCGGCGTACCGGTTCCGCTCGCGGCCGTTCGACCTGGTGTCCTCGCCGAGCGTGTGCGAGCACTGCTCGTCCGGCTGCGCGCTGCGCACGGACTTCCGGCGCGGCAAGGTGATGCGCCGCCTCGCGGGCGACGACCCGGACGTCAACGAGGAATGGTCCTGTGACAAGGGCCGGTTCGCGTTCCGCTACGCCGCAGCGAAGGACCGCATCCGCAAGCCGATGGTGCGCGACGACGCGGGTGAGCTGGTCGAGGCGTCCTGGACCGAGGCGCTGCGACGCGCGGCCGACGCGCTGGTCGCCGCCCGCGACGGCAACGGCGCCGGGGTGCTGACCGGCGGCAGGCTGACCGTCGAGGACGCCTACGCCTACACCAAGTTCGCCCGGATCGCGTTGCGCAGCAACGACATCGACTTCCGCGCGCGGGCACACTCGGCAGAGGAGCTGGACTTCCTGGCGTCGTCCGTGGTCGGCACCACGCCGGAGCACGTCAGTTACGCCAGCCTGGAGAAGGCGCCCGCCGTGCTGTGCGTGGCGTTCGAGCCGGAGGAGGAGTCGCCGATCGTGTTCCTGCGGCTGCGCAAGGCCGCGCGGGACAAGGGCACCAAGGTGTTCCACATCGGACAGTGGACGACGTCCTCGGTGCGCAAGACGTTCGGTGAACTGCTCGCCTGCCAGCCGGGCGGGGAAGCCGCCGCGATCGACGGCATCGCCGACCACGCGAAGGACCTCGACGCCGCCCTGTGCTCGGACGGCGCGGTGGTGCTGGTCGGCGAGCGCGCCGCCGAGGTGCCTGGCCTGTTCGGCGCGGTCGCGCGGCTCGCGGAGCGCACCGGCGCCCGCGTGGCGTGGGTGCCGCGCAGGGCTGGCGAGCGGGGCGCGCTGGAAGCGGGCGCGGCCCCGACGTTGCTGCCCGGCGGCGCGCCGGTGACCGACGCCGACGCCCGCCGCGCGCTGGAGACGTCGTGGGGCCTCGACGCGGGCACGCTGCCCGCCGAGCCGGGCCGCGACACCGCCGCGATGCTGGCCGCCGCCGCGTCCGGTGAGCTGGCCGCGCTGGTCGTCGCCGGCGTTGACCCGGACGACCTGCCCGACCCAGCCGCCGCCCGCGAGGCGCTGGCCAACGTCGGGTTCGTGCTCAGCCTTGAGATGCGGCCGAGCCCGGTCACCGAGCACGCCGACGTCGTGCTGCCGATCGCGCCGGTGGACGAGAAGACCGGCACCTTCCTCGACTGGGAGGGCCGCGAGCGGCCGTTCACCATCACGCTCGAAGGCACCGGGGCACTGCCGGACTGCCGCGTCCTGGACACCCTCGCCGTGGAGATGGACGCCGACCTGTTCACCCAGACGTCGCAGGCGGCGTGGTCGGACTTCGCCAGGTGTCGTGTCGTGAAGGGCACCTTTAGGGCGTCAGACGCCCATAAGATGCCCTTCACGACACCCGACGCGCCCGCCGACGCAGTCCGCCTCGCCACCTGGCGGCAGCTCGTCGACAACGGGTCGTTGCAGGACGACGAGCCGCACCTGGCTGGCACCGCGCGGAACGCCGTCCTGCGGATGTCGGCAACGACGGCGCAACGGCACGGCGTCACACGCGGCGAGCAGGCGACGATCAGCACCGACCGGGGAGCGCTGACGCTGCCGGTCGAGTTCGCTGACCTGCTGGACGACGTCGTGTGGGCGCCTGCCCGGTCGCCGGAGTCGATCAGGACCGTGCTCGGCGCTGGCCACGGCGCGGCCGTGACGCTGTCAGGAGGTGCCCGATGACCAGCGTGCAGGCGCACGACGCGATGACCAGCGTCCTCGCCAAGGCGCAGCCGCTGCTCGCGCAGCAGCCGATGACCAGGGCGGAGGTCCTCGCGGACGACCCGATCTGGCTGATCCTGCTCAAGGTCGTCGCACTGTTCGGCTTCGGCGTGATCATGACCCTGTTCATGATCAACTGGGAGCGCAAGGTCGTCGCGCGGATGCAGCACCGCACCGGCCCGAACCGGGTCGGCCCGAACGGCTGGCTGCAGTCGCTCGCGGACGGTATCAAGCTCGCGTTCGCCGAGGAGATCATCCCCACCAGCGCGGACCGCAAGGTGTACTGGCTGGCGCCGGTCATCTCCGCGACGCCCGCGTTCGTGGCGTTCTCGGTGCTGCCGTTCGGCCCGCAGGTGTCGATCTTCGGGGAGCAGACCTACCTCCAGCTCGTCGACCTGCCGGTCGGCGTGCTCGTCGTCCTCGCGGCCTCTGCGGTCGGCGTGTACGGGATCGTGCTCGGCGGCTGGGCGTCCGGCTCGCCGTATCCGCTGCTCGGCGCGCTGCGCTCGGCGGCGCAGGTCATCTCCTACGAGATCGCGATGGGCCTCTCGCTGGTCGCGGTCATCTTGTACGCGCAGTCGCTGTCCACCGGCGACATCGTGGACGCGCAGCGGAACGGCTGGTTCGCGCTGTTGCTGCTGCCGAGCTTCGTCATCTTCGTTGTCTCGATGGTCGGCGAGACCAACCGTGCCCCGTTCGACCTGCCGGAAGCGGAGTCGGAGCTGGTCGGCGGCTTCCACACCGAGTACAGCTCGCTGAAGTTCGCGCTGTTCTTCCTTGCGGAGTACGTCAACATGGTCGTGCTCTCCGGCTTCGCGGTGACGCTGTTCCTCGGCGGCTACATGGCGCCGTGGCCGATCTCGGCGATCGGTGACGGCTACTTCAACACCGGCTGGTGGCCGATCCTGTGGTTCGTCGCCAAGATGATGATCTTCCTGTTCCTCTACATCTGGCTGCGCGGCACGCTGCCGAGGTTCCGCTACGACCAGTTCATGCGGCTCGGCTGGAAGGTGCTTGTCCCAGCCAACCTGGTGTGGATCGTGATGATCGCCGGCGTGCGGGCCATCAACACCTCGACCGAGGTCACCACCGGGCAGAAGGTGATCTTCGGTGCGGTCGCGATCCTGCTGATCGTGCTGCTGAGCCTGCTGATCCCGGAACGTCGTATCGAGGACGACGACAGCGTGCCAACCACCGGCGGCGGCTACCCGCTGCCGCCGCTCGACCTGGAAGTGCCGAAGCTGACCCCGAGGCAGGCCGCGCTTGAGAAGGACGAGCGCAGGCGCAAGCGCAAGGAACGGGCCGAGGTCGGCGCCGGCAGCAGCACAGGCACAGACGCCACCGGCAAGGAGGCCGACGATGGGAATGTTTGATCCTCTCAAGGGATTCGGCGTCACCTTCGCGACGATGTTCAAGAAGGTCGTCACCGAGCAGTACCCGGAGGATTTCTACCCGAGCGCGCCGCGCTGGCACGGCAGGCATCAGCTCAACCGGCACCCCGACGGGCTGGAGAAGTGCGTCGGCTGCGAGCTGTGCGCCTGGGCCTGCCCCGCCGACGCGATCTTCGTGGAGGGCGGCGACAACACCGAAGAGGCGCGCTACTCGCCGGGCGAGCGGTACGGCATGGACTACCAGATCAACTACCTGCGCTGCATCGGCTGCGGGTTGTGCATCGAGGCCTGCCCGACCCGGTCGCTGACGATGGTCAACTTCTACGAGCTTGCCGACGACGACCGGCAGAAGCTGATCTACACCAAGGAAGACCTGATGGCGCCGCTGCTGCCCGGCATGGAGGAGCCGCCGCACCCGATGCGCCTCGGCGACACCGAGCAGGACTACTACGTGCAGGGCCCTGAGCTCGCGCGCGGCAGGGGCGTGCCGGAGGGCGAGACGGTCGAGACGGCGAAGGAGGAGGCGATCCAGTGACCTCCTTCTCGCAGGCCGCGATGGTGCTGGCGCAGCAGGGCGGCGAGGACGTCGTCGGCACCGGCGAGGCGGTGGCCTTCTGGGTGCTCGGCCCGCTCTCGTTGGCCGGCGCGCTCGGCATGGTCTTCGTGCGCAACGCGGTGCACTCGGCGTTGTGCCTGGTGGTGACGATGCTCAGCTTCGGTGTGCTCTACATGGTGCAGAGCGCGCCGTTCCTCGGCTTCACGCAGATCATCGTCTACACCGGCGCCGTCATGATGCTGTTCCTGTTCGTGCTGATGATGGCTGGCAGGGACAGCGCGGACTCGATGGTCGAAGTGCTGCGCGGGCAACGGCTGCTCGCCGCGCTGTTCGGCATCGGCTTCGCCACGTTGGTTGTCAGCGCGCTGGCCCGCTCGCTGGTCAACGTCCAGGCGCAGGCCCCGCCTGACCCGTACGACGCGGCAGGCGGTGGCGGTGCAGGCGGGCTCGGACGGCTCATCTTCACCGAGTTCCTGTTCGGCTTCGAGCTGACGGCGGCGTTGCTGATCGTGGCCGCGCTGGCCGGGATCGTGCTCGCCTACCGCGACAGGCGGGAAGGCCAGAAGCGCAGCCAGCGGGAGCTGGTCGAGGCCCGGTTCCGCGGCGACTACAAGCGGCGTTCGCCGTATCCGGGGCCTGGCGTGTTCGCGACCGGTAACTCGGTCGCCACGCCCGCGCTGCTGCCGGACGGCTCGATCGCGCGGGAGTCGCTGTCCGATCTGATCGAGTCGACCAACACCGCCCGGCTCATCGCAGAACACGACCGCGTCCTCGGCTCGCAGACCGAGCACGACGACGCCCGCGCGTTGCTCGGCGGCGAAAGCGGCGAGACCGGCGAGAGCGAACAGGAGGGTGAGGCGAAGTGACCCCCACCTACTACTTGCTGCTGTCGGCGCTGCTGTTCGCGATCGGCGCGGTCGGCGTGCTCGTCCGGCGCAACGCCATCGTCGTGTTCATGTGCATCGAGCTGATGCTGAACTCGGTGAACCTGACGCTTGTCACCTTCGCCAGGATCAACGGCGAGCTGGACGGCCAGGTCATGGCGTTCTTCGTCATGGTCGTCGCCGCCGCCGAGGTGGTCGTCGGACTCGCGATCATCATGGCGATCTTCCGTTCCCGGCGGTCGGCTTCTGTCGACGACACGAACCTGCTGAAGTACTAGGGAGCCCGTGTGATCGCATCATCATGGCTGCTGGTCGCCTTCCCGGCGCTCGGCGCGCTCATCCTGCTGGCAGGCGGCAGGCGGACGGACGCATGGGGGCATCTGCTCGGCTGCGCGACCGTGCTCGCGTCGTTCGCCTACGGGGTGGCGCTGTTCTTCGCAAGTGACGGCAAGCCGACCGACACCACGCTGTACTCCTGGATGCCGGTCGCGGACCTCCAGATCGACCTCGGGCTGCGCATCGACGCCCTGTCGCTGGTGTTCGTGCTGCTGATCACCGGTGTCGGCTCGCTGATCCACATCTACGCGATCGGCTACATGTCCGACGACACCGACCGGCGTCGCTTCTTCGGCTACTTCAACCTGTTCGTCGCCGCGATGCTCGTTCTTGTCCTCGGCGACAACTTCGTCTCGCTGTACCTCGGCTGGGAGGGTGTCGGCCTCGCCTCGTACCTGCTGATCGGCTGGTACCAGTGGAAGCCGTCCGCGGCGACCGCCGCGAAGAAGGCGTTCGTCATGAACCGCGTCGGCGACGTCGGGCTGGCGCTGGCGATCTTCCTGATGTGGAAACACATCGGCAGCGTGTCCTACACCGAGGTGTTCGCCGGTATCGGTGACGTCGACAGCGGCGTGATCCTCGCGATCGGGCTGCTCCTGCTGCTCGGCGCGTGCGGCAAGTCCGGTCAGTTCCCGCTCCAGGCGTGGTTGCCGGACGCGATGGAAGGCCCCACTCCGGTGTCGGCGCTCATCCACGCGGCAACCATGGTCACCGCCGGTGTGTACCTGATCGCGCGGGCCAACCCGATCTACAACGCCACTCCGAACGCACAGCTCGCCGTCGTCATCATCGGCGCGTTCACGCTGCTGCTCGGGGCGATCATCGGCTGCGCCTACGACGACATCAAGAAGGTGCTCGCGTACTCGACGGTCAGTCAGATCGGTTACATGATGCTCGCGGTCGGGCTCGGGCCGTTCGGCTACGCGCTCGGCATCATGCACCTGCTCACCCACGGCTTCTTCAAGGCGGGCCTTTTCCTCGGGGCCGGGTCGGTCATGCACGGCATGAACGACGAGGTCGACATGCGCAAGTTCGGCGGACTGTGGCGCAAGATGCCGATCACGTTCGCCACCTTCGGCATCGGCTACCTCGCGCTCATCGGCTTCCCGTTCTCCGCTGGCTACTTCTCCAAGGACGCCATCATCGCCGCCGCGTTCGGCCAGGAGGAGCCGTGGCGCGCCTGGGTGTTCGGCGGCGCGGCGGTTCTCGGCGCTGGCCTGACGGCGTTCTACATGACCAGGCTGATGCTGATGACGTTCTTCGGCAAGCAGCGCTGGACCGAGCTGAAGAGCGAGGACGGCCGCGACTTCCACCCGCACGAGTCGCCGCCGGTGATGACCATCCCGATGATGATCCTTGCGCTCGGCTCGGCCGGTGCCGGTGCGTTCTTCGTGTTCAACGGCCAGCTCGCGGAGTGGCTGTCGCCCTCGCTTGGCGCGCTCGCCGAAGCCGAGCACGAGGTGGTGCCGCACAGCCTGGTGCCGTTCATCGTGGTCGGGGTCTCCGCGCTCGGTGTGCTGCTGGCGTGGCTGGTCTTCGGACGGCGGGACATCGCGGTCGAGCGGCAGCCAGCGGGTGCCGTCGTCAGGGCAGCCCGGAACGACCTGTACGGCAACACGCTGAACGAGACGCTGGTCGCCCGGCCGGGCGTCTGGCTGTCGCGGGCGCTGGTCTACGTCGACAACAAGGGCGTAGACGGCTTCGTCAACGGCCTCGCCGCGCTGCTCGGCGGTAGTTCCGGCAGACTGCGGCGGCTGCAGACCGGCTTCGTCCGCTCCTACGCGCTGTCCATGCTGGCGGGGTCGTTCCTGCTGGTCGGCCTGCTGTTGATGGTGAGGTTCGCATGACCTGGCTCCTGGCAATCATCCTGCTGCCGCTCGTCGGGGCGGTCGCCGTCGCGGGGCTGCGCGCCAACGACCGGCTCGCCACGGCGGTCGCGTTCGGCTTCTCGCTGGTGACACTGGCGCTGGTCGTGCCGCTGTGGCTGAGCTACGACCCTGACGGCGCGCGGTTGCAGCAGACCAGCAGCATCGACTGGATCCCGCCGTTCGACATCCACATCTCGTTCGGCATCGACGGCATCGCGCTGCTGATGATCGCCGTCATCGGCGTGCTCGTCCCGATGATCATCGGGCTGCTCGGCTACACCGACAAGCTGCCGGAGGGCCGCAGCGCTGGCGGGTACCTGTCGCTGATCCTGGTGCAGTCGTCGTTGACGATCGCGGTGTTCGCCGCGACCGACGTCTTCCTGTTCTACGTGCTGTTCGAGGTCATGCTCATCCCGATGTACTTCCTCATCGGCGGCTACGGCGGCAAGAGCAGGCAGTACGCCGCGGTGAAGTTCTTCCTGTACTCGTTCCTCGGTGGGCTGATCATGCTGGCCGCCGCGATCGGGGCGTACGTGCAGGCCGCCGACGAGCTCGGCGAGGGCACCTTCGACTGGCAGACGTTGGCCGAGGTCATCCCGCAGGCGCCG
>WHTY01000065.1 GCA_009377475.1 Actinophytocola sp. | reverse complement strand
GAAGGGTTACGGCGGTTATAGCGGCAGGGAAACGCCCGGTCCCATTCCGAACCCGGAAGCTAAGCCTGCCAGCGCCGATGGTACTGCACTCGCGAGGGTGTGGGAGAGTAGGACACCGCCGAACATCATTTAACTGAGGCCTCGGGTTGAGCGTTTCCGCTCCCCGGGGCAGTGGTATGTCGATACCGGTGTCGCGCTCGTCATGCCGAGAACAGGGCGTGACAGCTGGTGCGCACACACCGGTTACGCTGCAGTTAGCTGCAAAGATTATGGAGGTCACGGTGTCGGAATCAGGTGGTCGCGGCGCGCCCCCGCGTGGTGATCGGGGCGGCAAACCACGGCGCGACCAACGCGACAGGCGTGACCAGCCACGGCACGGCAAGCCGTCCGACCAGCGGGATCAGCGCGATCGCCGCGGGGACGACAAGCCCGCTGGGCAGCGCGGTCAGTGGGAGCGCCGCGACCAGCGTCGTGACGAGAGGTCATCTGGCCAGCGCGACACGCGAGACCAGCGTCGCGACGACAAGCCGCAGGGCCCGGTCGCCCCGGAACTTCCCGAGGACGTCGACGTCTCCGGCCTGGACATCGAAGTGCTTAAGGAACTGCGCAGCCTGCCCAAGGACCTCGCCGAACTCGTTGGCAAGCATCTCGTCGCGGCGGGTGAACTCGTCGACACCGAGCCGGAAACGGCCCTGGTGCACGCCCGGTTCGCCAAAGCCAAGGCGTCCCGCATCCCCGTGGTGCGGGAAGCCGTCGGAATCGCCGCGTACCACGCCGGACAGTGGGCGGAAACGCTGTCCGAGCTCAGGGCGGTGCGGCGGATGACGCGCAACAACATCCACGTCGCCATGATGGCCGACGCCGAACGTGCCCTCGGCAGGCCGGAACGGGCGCTCGACCTCGCCAAGGAAACCGACGTGCGTAGCCTGCCGCCGGAGATCGCGGCCGAACTGCGCATCGTCGCGGCGGGAGCGCGGCGCGACCTCGGGCAGTTCGACGCGGCCGTCGTCTCGCTGCAAAGCAGCGACCTCGATCCGAAGAAGCGGCTGCCGTGGAGCGCGCGCCTCTTCTACGCCTACGCCGACAATCTCCTCGCCGCAGGCAGGAAGGACGAGGCGACCACGTGGTTCACGCACGCCGCCGAAGCTGACACCGAGGAAGAGACCGACGCGGCCGAGCGGGCGGCAGAGCTGGCATGACGGCGCAGTCGCTCCTGGACCGCTACGACTGCCTGCTGCTCGATCTCGACGGCACGGTCTATCACGGCTCCGAGGCGATCAAGGGTGCCATCAGCGGCATCGACGTCGCCCACACCGAAGGCGTCACGGTGCGTTTCGTGACGAACAACGCTTCCAAAACGCCGGACGACGTCGCATCGCACTTGCGCGACCTGGGCGTTCCCGCGCGGACCGAGGAGGTCGCCACCAGCGCGCAAGCGGGCGCGCGGCTCCTGGCGACCACGGTGTCTGCGGGTGTCACGGTGCTCGTCGTCGGCACGGACGCGCTCGCGGCCGAGGTCAGCGCGGCGGGGCTGCGAACGACGCGTGAATACAGCGATGACGTCGCCGCCGTCGTCCAAGGCCATTCGCCAGACACCGCGTGGGCCGATCTCGCCGAAGCCTGCACCGCGATCCGGTCGGGCGCGCAGTGGGTGGCCTGCAACGTCGACCCGACCCTGCCCACCGAACGCGGCCAACTGCCCGGCAACGGCTCCATGGTCGCCGCGCTGCGGACCGCTACCGGCGCCACACCTGCTGTGGCGGGCAAGCCGGAGCCGACGCTGTTCATCGAAACGGCCCGCGCCGCACACGCCGAGACACCGCTGGTCGTCGGTGACCGGCTCGACACCGACATCGCGGGCGCGGCAGCGGCGGACATGGACGCGCTGCTGGTGCTCAGCGGCGTCACCACCCCGGCAGACGTCCTCGCCGCATCGGAAGGACAGCGCCCGCGGTACCTCGCGGACGACGCCTCCGCCGTTACCGCATCCGCCGACGACCTGGCGATCGGGGAGCGTCGCGGCTGGCAGGTCGACGTCGCGGACGGTGAACTGCGGGTCAGCGGCAGCGGCGAACCCCTCGACCTGCTGCGTGCGCTGTGCCCGCTGGCGTGGCAGCACGGCATTCGGCGTGCGAGTGGTACCACTGACACCGCGAAAGCCGTGGTGAACACACTCGGTGTCGGGGGTATCGACTACCGTTGACCGCGTGGAGGACCAGATGAGTGAGCCTGGCGCGGAACCGGACGTGCCGCAGGACGCCGACCCGCTCGCGGGCGTCGCCGAGGCGGTGCGGGCGCTGGACGACCTTGACCAGCGCCCGGTCGCCGAGCACGTGGAGCGGTTCGACGCGGTGCACACCGAGCTGACCGTCGCGCTGTCCAGCATCGACAGGGTCTAGGACGTCGCGTGGGGCGGAAGGCACGGCTCGACGCCGAGCTGGTCCGGCGCGGCCTGGCGCGGTCGCGGGAGCACGCGGGCCAGCTCATCGGTGACGGCAGCGTGCTGGTGCGGGGCATGGTGGCGAAGAAGTCGGCCACCGGCGTCGAGCTGGACGCGCCGATCGTCGTGCGCGACACCGACGATCCTGGCTGGGCGTCGCGCGGCGCGCACAAGCTGCTCGGCGCGCTGGCGGCGTTCGAGCCGCTTGGCCTCAGCGTCGCGGGGAAACGCTGCCTGGACGCGGGCGCGTCGACCGGCGGATTCACCGACGTCCTGCTGCGCAGGGGCGCGCGGTCGGTGATCGCGGCCGACGTCGGCAGGGGCCAACTCGACTGGCGGCTGCAAACCGACGAGCGGGTCGTCGTCATGGACAAGACCAACGTGCGATCGCTGTCGCTGGCCGACATCGGCGAGCCGGTGGAGCTGGTGGTGGGCGACCTGTCGTTCATCTCGCTGCGGCTGGTGCTGCCCGCGCTGGCGGGCTGCACCGTGCCGGACGCCGACCTGGTGCCGATGATCAAACCGCAGTTCGAGGTCGGCAAGGACCGTCTCGGCAGCGGTGGCGTGGTCCGCGACCCCGAGCTGCGCGCGGAAGTCGTGCGGGACGTGCTCGACGAGGCCGTGAAGCTGGGACTGAACACCGCCGCGGTGGTCGCGAGCCCCTTGCCGGGGCCGTCCGGCAACGTCGAGTATTTCGCCTGGTTGCGCCGCACCGGGGACCGCGAGGACGTTGGGGACCCCGCGCAACGGGCGGACCTGGTCGCCAGGGCGGTGGAGGAGGGTCCGGCATGACACGCCAGGTGCTGCTTGTAGTCAACCCCGACCGGGAGACCAACCGCGAGGCGGCGCGGCAGGTCGCCGAGCGGTTCGGCGCGGCCGGGTTCCAACTGCGGGTGCTGGACGCCAAGGTGGCGGACTTCCTCGCCGACCAGGCCGACACTCCGGTCAGGGACCCGCTGCCGCTGACGATCAGCGAAGACGACCCGGCGTCCGGCGTCGAGTTGGTGTTTGTGCTCGGCGGGGACGGCACGCTGCTGCGCGCCGCCGAGCTGGCGCGACCCGCGCGGGTGCCGATCCTCGGCGTCAACCTCGGCCGCATGGGCTTCCTCACCGAAGCCGACTCCACCGCGCTCGCCGACACCGTGCGGCGCGTGGTCGACAAGTCATACCAGGTCGAGCGGCGCATGACGGTGGACGTCACGGTCACCGTGGACGCCCAGGTGCTGGCGCGCACTTGGGCGTTGAATGAGGCCAGCGTCGAGAAAAGCTCGCGGGAGCGCATCCTCGACGCGCTGATCAGCATCGACGGGCACCCGGTGTCGTCCTTCGGTTGCGACGGCGTCTTGTGCGCGACGCCCACCGGCTCCACCGCGTACGCCTTCTCGGCGGGTGGGCCGATCATCTGGCCGGACGTCGAGGCGCTGGTCGTCGTGCCCAGCAACGCGCACGCGATGTTCGCGCGGCCCATGGTCGTCTCGCGGGAGTCGGTGATCGCCATCGACATCGACCCTGACGGCTCCACCGGCGTCCTGACCTGCGACGGGATGCGCCACGTCGAACTGCCGGTCGGCGCGCGCATTCAGGTCGTCGCCGGGGAGGTACCGGTGCTGCTGGCGCGGTTGTGGGAAGGGCCGTTCACCGACCGCCTGGTGCACAAGTTCGCGCTGCCGGTGAAGGGCTGGCGGGAGCGCCACGCGCTGGAGTGAGGAACACGGCGTCGGGAGTGGGGGACACGACACCGTTGGGCGTGGGACATGCCGTGTTGTCCGGGTGACCCGCTACGGTGGGAGCCGTGCTGGCCGAGATGCGGATTCAGGGCCTCGGTGTTATCGACGACGCCCTGCTCGAACTGCACCCGGGATTGACCGTGGTCACCGGGGAAACCGGCGCGGGCAAGACCATGGTGGTCACCGGGCTGCACCTGCTCTCCGGGGGCCGTTCCGACGCCTCCCGGGTGCGCAACAGCGCGAAGAAAGCCGTGGTGGAGGGCCGGTTCGCGCTGGCGAAGGTGCCCGCGGCCGTCGAGATGATCGAGGAGTCCGGCGGCGAGGTCGACGAGGACGGCAGCGTGATCGCGCTCCGCAGCGTCGGCAAGGACGGCCGTTCCCGCGCCCACCTCGGCGGCCGGTCCGTCCCGGCGGGCGCGCTGGGGCAGCTGTCCGAGCAGCTCATCGCCGTGCACGGGCAGAACGACCAGCTCCGGTTGATGCGCACCGCCGAGCAGCGCGCGGTGATCGACCGGTTCGCCGGGGACACCGTCGCCACGCCCCTCGCCGAGTATCAGCGGGTCCGCGCCGAGTGGCAGGACGTCGTCCGCGAGCTGGCCGAGCGCACCAGCCGGTCCCGGGAGCTGGCGCAGCAGGCCGACATGCTCCGCTACGGCCTTGAGGAGATCGAGGCCGTCGCCCCGGAGTCCGGCGAGGACACCGCGCTGCTGGAGCAGATCAAACGGCTCTCGGCGGTCGACGAGCTGCGCACGGCTGCCGGTGCCGCGCAGTCCGCCATCTCCGGTGCCGATGATGCCGACCCGGACCAGCCCGGCGCGCTCGGGATGGTCAGCGAGGCCAGACAGCGCCTCGGCTCGGTCGAGGACCCGGTGCTCACCGAGCTCGACTCCCGGCTGGAGCACGCCGCGGTGCTGCTCGCCGACGTCGGCTCCGAACTCGCCGGCTACCTCGACGGCCTCGATGCCGACCCCGCTGCCCTCGACACCGCGCTCGCGCGGCAGGCGGAACTCAAGCAGCTCACCCGCAAGTACGCCGCCGACGTCGACGGCGTGCTCGCCTGGGCGGAACAAGCCCGCCAGGAAGTGGCCGGAATGGACACCTCGGAGGAAGCGCTCGCGGAGCTGGCCCAGCGCCGGGACGCGCTGGCCGCCGAGCTGGCCGAGCACGCGGCCACCGTCTCGAAAGCACGAACAGAGGCGGCCGCCGAGCTGGCGACGTCGATCACCGCAGAGCTGTCCGGGCTGGCGATGGCGCAGGCCGAAGTGGACGTCGTGGTGCGCTCGATGGCCGCGGACGCTGACGATACCGCTGCGCTCACCGTGGACGGGCAGCGACTACGCGCCGGGCCGGACGGCGTCGACGAGGTCGAGCTGCTGCTGCGCTCGCATCAGGGCGCGCCAGCGTTGCCGGTGCACAAGGGCGCGTCCGGCGGTGAGCTGTCCCGCGTGATGCTGGCGATCGAGGTGGTCATCGCGGGAGCGGACACCGTGCCTACGCTGGTGTTCGACGAGGTCGACGCCGGGGTCGGCGGCAGGGCGGCCGTGGAGATCGGCAGGCGGCTCGCCCGGCTGGCGCGCACCCACCAGGTGCTTGTCGTGACGCACCTGCCGCAAGTCGCCGCCTACGCCGACCAGCACCTCGTCGTGGACAAGGGCACCGACGGCGGTGTCACGCGCAGCGACGTCCGCACCCTGGACGACGAGGAGCGCGTCGTGGAGCTGGCGCGGATGCTGGCTGGCATGGACGGCACCGAGACCGGCCGCGCGCACGCGGAGGAGCTGCTGGCCGTCGCGGGCGCCGAGAAGGTGTGAATCACCACTGAGTCACCCGGTTCGTCGGCGTGGCAGGCTCGCATTCTGAAATCAATTTGTCACTATCGGGCGCATGAAACTCAGCGGCCTGCTTTCCAAAAGCACCGAAACGCTGCCTGGAGTGGCCGGCGTGGCGCGGGTCGATCGACGCACCGGAGAACTGCTGCGCAGAGTGGGGCCCGGCGACATCGTCGTCCTTGACCAGCTCGATCTCGACCGCGCGACGGCCGCGGCGCTCGCGGCGGCCGGGGTCGCTGGCGTCGTGAACGCATCGGTGTCCATATCGGGACGATTTCCCAATCTTGGTCCGGAAATCCTTGTTGGCGCGGGAATTCCGCTTGTGGACGACGTCGGAACCGACGTGCTGCGCCGCATCAAAGACGGCGCGAAAATCCGGCTCCATGAAGGCGCGGTCTACACCGGCGAGCGCGAGATCGCGCGCGGCACGGAGCAGACCCCCGACAGCGTCGCGGACCAGCTGATCGAAGCGAAGGCGGGCATGACCGCCCAGCTCGAGGCGTTCTCCGCGAACACGATGGAGTTCCTGCGCGCCGAGCGCACCCTGATCCTGGACGGCGTCGGCGTGCCCGGCCTGCGGGTGGCGATGAAGGACCGGCACGCGCTCGTCATCGCGCCCGGCAGCGACCACGCCGCCGACCTCAAGCGGCTCAAGAAGTACATCGCTGAGCACCGGCCGGTGCTGATCGGCGTCGACACCGGCGCGGACACGTTGCGGCAGCAGGGCTACACGCCGGACGTCGTGGTCGGGGACCCGAACGCCGTCGAGTCGGTGACGTTGAAAAACGCGGGTGAGATCGTCATCCCGGCGCAGCTCGACGGTTACGCGCCCGGCATCGACCGCATCCAGGACCTCGGCGTCGGCGCGGTCACGTTCCCGTCCACCGGCAACCCCGAGGACCTCGCGCTGCTGCTCGCCGACGCCCACGAGGCCACCCTCATCGTCACGGTCGGGTTCCAGGCGACGCTGGCGGAGTTCCTCGACCGGGGCCGGTCCGGCTCCAACCCGTCGACGTTCCTCACCCGGCTCAAGGTCGGCACCAAGATCGTCGACGGCAGGGCGATCGCGATGCTGCACCGCAGCCGGATCTCGATGTGGGCGGTCGTGCTGCTGGTGCTCTCCGCGCTGGTGGCGGTCGCCGTCGCGCTGCTGGTCTCCGACGTCGGCGACGTCTATCTCGACTGGGCCGCCGAGCAGTGGCGGTCGGTGACGACGTGGATCAAGGGGTTGGTCACGTGATCTCGTTGCGCTACCACATCATCTCCATCGCGGCGGTGTTCCTCGCGCTCGCGGTCGGGGTCGTGCTTGGCTCGACCACCCTGAGCGGCACGCTGCTGTCGTCGTTGTCGGACGAGAAGAGCGATCTCGCCAGCCAGGTGACCGATCTCCAGGCGGAGCGCAACGGCCTTGAGGCGCGCCTTGCCGACGCCGACGCGTTCGCGGGCGCGGTCGGGCCGAAGGTGGTGTCCGGACTGCTGGCCAAGCGCTCCGTGCTCGTCGTGACCACCGACGGCGTCGCGCCGTCCGAACGCGACGGTCTGGTGAAGCTGATCGAGAACGCGGGTGGCAGCGTCTCCGGTGAGTTGAAGCTGACCAAGTCGTTCACCGACCCCAGCAACGCCGACAAGGTGTCCGACATCGCGATCCGGCTACAACCGGCGGGCGCGACGTTCCCGACGTCAGGCGGTCCCGGCGCGCTCGCGGGCGCGTTGCTTGGGGAAACGTTGCTGCTCGACGCCAAGTCCGCCAAGCCGCAGGCGTCGTCCGGCGAGCGCGCCGCCGCCGTCTCGGGGCTGACCCAGGGCGGGTTCATCGAGGTCACCGACAACGTCAAGCCCGCGCAGCTCGCCGTCGTGCTTGTCGGCGACCGGGCGCAGGGCACCGGCGCCGGGGACAAGGCCGTCACGCTGGCGCGGTTCGCGACGCAACTGGACAAGGCGGGCGCGGGCGCCGTGCTGGCGGGCAGGACGTCGGCGGCGGACGGTTCCGGCTCGATCGGCGTGGTCCGGGCAGACACGTCGGCGTCCGACATCCTGTCCACGGTGGACAACCTGGACACCCAGGCGGGCAGGGCGACCACCGTGCTGGCGCTGCGGGAGCAGCTGGAGGGCAGCACTGGCCGCTACGGCACCGCGGGCAACGCCGAGGCCCCCGCGCCTGGGACGCAGGCGTCCGGGAGCTAGGCCAGCAGTTAGGTGTTACGAAGGGATTCTTACTTGCGCCAGACGCAAGTAAGAATCCCTTCGTAACACCCCACCTACCCCAGCATCGCCTCCCACGTCGCCACGAACCCGGGGAACGTCTTGCCGACCGTGGCGGGGTTCGCCACCACGACGTCGGGCACGCGGAGGCCGAGCACCGCACCGGCCATCACCAGCCGGTGGTCGTCGTAGGTGTGGAACGTCCCCGCGTGCAGCGGGGCGGGCGTGATCCGCAGGCCGTCGTCGGTCTGCGACACCTTGGCGCCGAGGCCGGACAGCTCGGTGGCCAGCGCGGCCAGCCGGTCGGTCTCGTGGCCGCGCAGGTGCGCCACGCCGGAGATCCGCGACGGCCCGTCGGCGAAGCACAGCAGCGCCGCCACGACGGGCGTCAGCTCACCGACTTCGTGCAGGTCGAGGTCCTGCCCGGGGAAGCCACCCGCGCCGGTGACGACGAGCCCCTCTGACTCCAACGCCACCCGCGCGCCGAGTGAGCGCAGCAGCTCCCGCAGCCAGTCGCCCGGCTGCGTCGTCCGCGACGGCCAGTCCCGCACTCGCACCGTCGAGCCGGTCAGCGCGGCGGCGGCCAGGAACGGCGCGGCCGTGGACAGGTCCGGCTCCACGACGTAGTCCGAGCAGGACAACCGACCCGCAGGCACGTGGAACTCGACACCCTCCCGCTCGGGGGTCGCGCCGAACGTGCGCAGCAGGTCCAGCGTCATCGCCACGTGCGGCTCGCTCGGTGGCGCGCCGCCGGTCAGCCGCACCGTGACGCCCTTGTCGAACGCGGGCCCTGCCAGCAGCAACGCCGACAGGAACTGGCTCGACGCCGACGAGTCCAGCGTCACCACGCCGCCGGGCAGGCCGCCGGAGCCGCGCACGGTGAACGGCGGCGCGCCCCGGCCGTCGTCGTCGATGTCCGCCCCGAGATCGCGCAACGCACCCAGCAGCGGCGCGATGGGACGCCGCCGGATCGCCTCGTCGCCGTCGAACCGCACCGTGCGGGGGCCCAGCGCCGCCAACGCCGGGGTGAATCGCGCCACGGTGCCCGCATTGCCCAGCTCCACCGACACGTCCCCGGAGCCGTCCGTGAGCGGCGACACGACCACCCCGTCCGGCGTCGCGCGCCACGACGCGCCGAGGGCGTCCAGCGCGCCAAGCATCAGTCGCGCGTCGCGGGAGTCCAGCGGGTGCCGGACCGTCGTCGGGCCGCTGGCCAGGGCGGCGAGGACGTACGCCCGGTTGGTGATGGACTTCGAGCCGGGCACGCGCACCGTCGCGTCGAACGCGCCGGTCGCGGTTGGCGCCACCCACGTCGCGGCTGACATTGGCTGGGTGTCCTCCCTCGGGTCGGGTTTGTCGCGTGTTAGCGTAAAGGCCCGTGGGACTTCAGCCTCGGACAGTCAAGCATGTGTTCGTCACGGGGGGCGTCGCCTCCTCGCTCGGCAAGGGGCTGACAGCCTCCAGTCTGGGTCAGCTTCTTACGTCTCGTGGCCTGCGGGTCACGATGCAGAAGCTGGACCCATACCTCAACGTCGACCCTGGAACGATGAACCCGTTCCAGCACGGCGAGGTCTTCGTCACCGAAGACGGCGCCGAGACCGACCTCGACATCGGCCACTACGAGCGTTTCCTCGACCGGGATCTCACCGGTCGCGCGAACGTCACGACCGGCCAGGTGTACTCCGAGGTCATCGCCAAGGAGCGCCGGGGTGAGTACCTCGGCGACACCGTGCAGGTCATTCCGCACATCACCGATGAGATCAAGTCGCGGATCACGGCGCTGGCCGAGTCGGACGGCACTGGCCACCGCCCCGACGTCGTCATCACCGAGGTCGGCGGCACGGTCGGCGACATCGAGTCGCTGCCGTTCCTCGAGGCGTGCCGCCAGGTGCGCCACGACGTCGGCAGGGACGACTGCTTCTTCCTGCACGTCTCGCTGGTGCCGTTCCTCGCGCCGTCCGGCGAGCTCAAGACGAAGCCGACGCAGCACTCCGTCGCGGCGCTGCGCAACATCGGTATCCAGCCGGACGCGCTGGTCTGCCGCGCCGACCGGCCGATCCCCGACGAGCTCAAGCGCAAGATCGGCCTGATGTGCGACGTCGAGAACGAGGCGGTCGTCGCCTGCCCCGACGCGCCGTCGATCTACGACATCCCGAAGGTGCTGCACCGCGAGGCCCTGGACGCCTACGTGGTGCGCCGGCTCGGGCTGCCGTTCCGCGACGTCGACTGGACGGTGTGGGGCGACTTGCTCGACCGGGTGCACAACCCGAAGGAGACCGTGCGGATCGCGCTGGTCGGCAAGTACATCGACCTGCCGGACGCCTACCTGTCGGTTACCGAGGCGCTGCGCTCCGGTGGATTCGCCCACCACGCCAAGGTGCAGATCACCTGGGTCGCCTCCGACGACCTGGCGACCCGCGAAGGCGCGTCGCACGCGCTGCACGGCGTGGACGGCATCCTGGTGCCCGGCGGGTTCGGCATCAGGGGCATCGAGGGCAAGATCGGCGCGATCACCTACGCCCGCGAGCGCAAGATCCCGGTGCTCGGGCTGTGCCTCGGGTTGCAGTGCATGGTCATCGAGGTGGCCCGCCACCTCGCGGGCATCACCGGGGCGGGCTCGACCGAGTTCGACGGCGAGATCACCGATCCGGTCATCTCGACCATGCCGGACCAGAAGGAGGTCGTGCGCGGCGAGGCCGACATGGGCGGCACGATGCGGCTCGGCGCGTACGCGGCGAAGCTCACCGACGGCACCCAGGTCGCCAAGGCGTACGGCACCACAGACGTCTCCGAGCGGCACCGGCACCGCTTCGAGGTCAACAACCACTACCGGGAGCGGCTCACCAAGGCGGGCCTGGTGTTCTCCGGGACGTCGCCGGACGGCAAGCTGGTCGAGTTCGTGGAGCTGCCGGAGGAGGAGCACCCGTTCTTCGTCGGCACGCAGGCGCACCCGGAGCTCAAGAGCAGACCGACCCGCCCGCACCCGCTGTTCGACGCGTTCGTGCACGCCGCCGTGAACTACCGCAAGGCGGAGCGGCTGCCGCTGCCGGAGACCTCGTGAGCGAACCTGGTTCGCACGAGTTCGACGTCGTCGCGAGCGAGGACATCCACATCGGGCGCGTCGTCGGGCTGCGAATCGACGACGTCGTGATGCCCGGCGGCACGGTCGGGCGCCGCGAGATCGTGGAGCACCTCGGCGCGGTGGCGATCGTGGCGATCGACGCCGACGAGCAGGTCACCCTGATCTCGCAGTACCGCCACCCGATCGGGCGGCGGTTGCTCGAGCTGCCCGCCGGGCTGCTCGACGTCGCGGGGGAGGACCCCGTGGTGACCGCGCAGCGCGAGCTGCGGGAGGAAGCCGGGCTCACCGCCGAGCGATGGGACACGCTGGTCGACACGGCCGCGTCCACCGGCTTCACCGACGAGGTGGTGCGGGTGTACCTCGCCCGCGACCTCACCGGCGTGGACCGGGAGATCGCGGGCGGCGACGAGGAAGCCGACATCGTGCTCACCCGGATGCCCCTCGCGGAGGCGGTGCGGCGGGTGCTGTCGGGAGAGCTGATCAACGGCGCCACCGTCGCCGGGGTGCTCGCCACGCACGCGGTGCTCACCGGCGCGGCGGAACCCCGCCCCGCCGACGCGCCGTGGCGGGACCGGCCAACGGCGTTCGCGAAACGCAAGCACGGCTGAGCCTCACACCACCTCCGTGACCTCGCGGCACCTGCGCGCCCCCACGCCAGCTTCGCCAGGGTAATTGCCCGCCGAACCGGACATCCAGGAAGAATCAGGGCGGCCAGCGAACAATATTCCTGGCGAAGCCGGGGGAGCGGCCCTGCGTCGGCCTCGCGCCTGCCCGGTGCGTCGGCCACGACTCCGAGCGGCTACCCGGCGCTCGGAGTCGTAGCCGAGCACTGTCGGCGTCCGGCGGTACGGTGTCCGCGTGTCACGCAGCGACCCGGCGCGGGTGGTCAGGGCCTACCTGGACCACCTCGCTGTCGAGCGCGCGACGGCGCGCAACACCCTCGACAGCTACGAGCGCGACCTGCGCCGCTACCTGGCCCACCTGGACGCCGCGGGCCGCGACGACCTCGGCGAGGTCACCGAGTCCGACGTCACCTGCTTCGTCGTGGCGCTGCGAGAGGGCAGCGAGGGCCACCCGCCGCTGGCGGCGTCGTCGGCGGGTCGGGCGCTGGTCGCGGTGCGTGGGCTGCACCGGTTCGCCGCGCGGGAGGGCATCGTGGCCGACGACGTCGCGCGCGACGTCACCCCGCCGCCGCCGTTGAAGCGGCTGCCGAAGGCGCTCGGCATCGACGAGGTGGCGAAGCTGCTTGACATGCCGCCCACCGACGACGCGCGGGCGCTGCGGGACCAGGCGCTGCTCGAGGTGCTGTACTCCACCGGCGCGCGGATCTCCGAGGCGATCGGACTGGACGTCGACGACGTCGAGCACACGGAGCGCACCGTGCTGCTCGACGGCAAGGGCGGCAAGCAACGGCTGGTGCCGATCGGCAGGCCCGCGCTCGCCGCGCTGGGCGCCTACCTGGTGCGCGCGCGTCCCGCGCTGGCTCGCAAGGGCAGGGGGACGTCGGCGCTGTTCCTCAACGCGCGGGGCGGACGGCTCTCCCGGCAGGGCGCGTGGCAGGTGCTCAAGGCGAACGCCGAGCGCGCGGGACTGTCCGCGACGATCTCGCCGCACACGCTGCGGCACTCGTTCGCCACCCATCTGCTGGAAGGCGGCGCCGACGTCCGGGTGGTGCAGGAGCTGCTTGGGCACGCCTCGGTGACGACCACCCAGGTGTACACCCGCGTCACCGTCACGACGTTGCGGGAGGTGTACGCTACCGCGCACCCCCGGTCGCGGTAGGCCGCTCGCGAACTGTCGTGTCAATGATTTCGGGGTTCTGCGGCGAGCCGCTTTGCCGCAGGTTGTTGCTCCCCCATAGGCTGCCGTCGAGCAGGGAGAGCAAGGAGTCTTCTCGTCATGGCGACACCTCACTCACTTCGGGCACCGGAGGTTTTTGGCGAAACGCCTGCCGCCGGTGCGCCGGACAGCGCACCGAGCGCCAGCTCGGCCGCGAGCGCGTCGTCGCCGGGCTCCGGCGTGTCGGGCACCTCGGCGAAGCGCAAGCGGGACCAACCGTCGGAACAGAAGCTCGGTCCAACGGGAAGGCCGCTGCGCGAGATACCCGAACCGCCGCCTGTCGATCGGCACGGCCCGGCGCGGGTGCTGGCGATGTGCAACCAGAAGGGCGGCGTCGGCAAGACGACGTCCACCATCAACCTTGGCGCGTCGCTTGCCGAGTACGGCCGCAAGGTGCTGCTGGTGGACTTCGATCCGCAGGGCGCGCTGTCCGTCGGGCTCGGGGTGCAGCCGCACGAGCTGGACCAGACGGTCTACAACGCCGTCATGGAGTCGTCGATCAACGTCCGCGACATCCTGCACAAGACGTCGATCGACGGCATCGACCTGCTGCCGAGTAACATCGACCTTTCGGCAGCCGAGGTGCAGCTCGTCGCCGAGGTCGGCCGCGAGCACAGCCTGATGCGGGTGCTGCGCCCGCTGCTCCCGGAGTACGACTTCGTGCTTGTCGACTGCCAGCCGTCGCTGGGGCTGCTCACCGTCAACGCGCTCACCGCGGCCGACGGCGTGATCATTCCGCTGGAGTGCGAGTTCTTCAGCCTGCGCGGGGTGGCGCTGCTCATGGACACCATCGACAAGGTTCGTGAGCGCCTGAATCCCAGTCTGGACATCGTCGGTATCCTCGCCACCATGTTCGATCCGCGCACATTGCATTCCAAGGAAGTCATCTCCCGGGTGGTCGAGGCGTTCGGGGACACCGTGTTCGACACGGTCATCAACCGCACGGTGCGGTTCCCGGAGACCACCGTCGCTGGAGAGCCCATCACGACGTGGGCGCCGAAGTCCGTCGGCGCGACCGCGTATCGACAACTTGCCCGAGAGGTGATTCGCCGGTGACAAGACGGGTGTCTTTGCCCGGCGCCTCAGAACTCTTCTTCCGCACCACAGCACCATCCCAGTCGAACGACACGGATTCGTCCGGCGGCTCGGTGGAGTCGGTGGAGAAGGCCACCCCCGCCCAGCGCGGGAACGAAGAGGGCTCCGCGACAGGCAGGCGCGAGACGTCGCGCAAAAAGCACGACTCGAAGATCACGGTGTACCTGTCAAGCGAGCAGTTGCTCGCGCTGGAACAGGCACGGCTCGCGTTGCGCGGCGCCCACGGCCTTGCGGTGGACCGGGGCAGACTGGTGCGTGAGGCGGTCGCGGTGATGCTGGAGGACTTCGAGGCCAGCGGCGAGGATTCGGTTCTTGTGCGACGATTGCGCATCGAGGACGACGAGCACGGTGCGCAAGCCCAGTTCGGGTAGCGCCCGAGCGAATAGAGCACACATGACCGAAGCGGACGACGCGGTCGCGGTGGACGACGCCGTCGATGGCAGTGACGTCGATGAGCGGCCCAGCTCGAAGTTCCGGGTGCGGTTGGCGAACTTCGAGGGCCCGTTCGACCTGCTGCTGCAACTCATCTCGAAACACGAGCTCGACGTCACCGAGGTGGCGTTGCACCGGGTCACCGACGACTTCATCGCGCACACCAGGGCGCTCGGCCCGGAGTGGGATCTGGACGAGACCACCGAGTTCCTGGTGATCGCGTCGACCCTGCTCGACCTGAAGGCGGCGCGGCTGTTGCCTGCGGGCGACGTCGAGGATGAGGACGACCTCGCGCTGCTGGAGGCCCGCGACCTCCTGTTCGCCCGGGTGCTGCAGTACCGTGCGTACAAACAGGTGGCCGCGCTGTTCGCGGAGCTGGAAGCCGGTGCGCTGCGGCGGTATCCGCGCTCGGTGTCGCTTGAGGAGCGCTACCTGGCGTTGCTGCCCGAGGTGATGCTCGGTGTCGACCCAAACGGCCTTGCGGAGATCGCGGCGGCGGTGTTCCGGCCGAAGCCACCACCCACGGTGTCGCTGGACCACCTGCACGCGGGGAAGGTGTCGGTGCGCGAGCACGCCGCGATCCTGCGGCTGCGGCTCGCGGAGCGCGGCGCGGCGAGCTTTTCCGACCTGGTGTCGGACTGCGAGCACACGATGGAGGTCGTTGCCCGGTTCCTGGCGCTGCTTGAGCTGTACCGCGAGGTGACGGTGGAGTTCGAGCAGGCCGATCCGCTCGGGGAGCTGCGGGTGACGTGGACCGGTGGGTCGGTGGATGACGCGAGCGTCGCCGCCGAGCGCGACCGTGCGAACGACGAGGAGGAGTACGGGTGAGCACACCGGAGCACGACGCTGAGAACGGCGCCGTACCCGACGGCGACCTCGTGCGGGACGCCGCATCGGAAGACGCTGCCGCCTCGGACATCCCCGGCGAGCCCGAACCCGAGGGCGCGCCGATCGACGTCACCGACGCGCTGCCCGACGTCGCCACCGACGAACGACTTATCGCCGCACTGGAGGCGTTGCTGCTGGTCGTCGACTCGCCGGTGTCCGAGGAGGCGCTGGCCTCTGCCGTGGCGCAGCCGGTCGACCGCGTCACAGAGGCTCTGCGCACCCTCGCCGAAGACCTCACCGACAAGGAGAGCGGCATCGACCTGCGCCGCGCTGGCGACGGCTGGCGGTTCTACACCCGTGACACGTACGCGCCGTTCGTGGAGAAGCTGCTGCTCGACGGGCAGCGCTCCAAGCTGACCCGCGCCGCGCTGGAAACCCTCGCCGTGATCGCCTACCGGCAGCCCGTCACCCGGTCGCGCGTCGCCGCGGTGCGCGGCGTCAACGTCGACGGCGTGATTCGGACGTTGCTCGCGCGCGGGCTGATCGACGAGCACGGCACCGACAGCGAGACCGGCGGCATCTGCTACGTCACCACCGAGCTGTTCCTGGAACGTCTCGGGCTGCCGTCGCTGTCCGACCTGCCGCCGATCGCGCCGCTGCTGCCCGAAGTGGACTCCATCGATGACATCTGACCTGGAGCTGGTACGGCTGCAGAAGGTGCTCGCCAAGGCGGGCGTCGCGTCGCGCCGAGCCGCCGAGCAGCTGATCGCCCGCGGCAGGGTCAGTGTGGACGGCGAGATCGTGCGCGAGCTCGGGACCAGAGTGGACCCCGACACCGCCGTCATCCGGGTCGACGGCGATCGTGTCATCGTCCGCGACGACCTGGTGTACCTGGCGCTGAACAAGCCGCGCGGCATGCACAGCACCATGACCGACGACCGCGGCAGGCCCTGCGTCGGCGACCTGGTGGCCGATCGCGCGGAGCGGCTGTTCCACGTCGGCAGGCTGGACGCGGAGACGGAGGGCCTGCTGCTGCTCACCAACGACGGTGAGCTGGCGCACCGCCTCATGCACCCGTCGTACGAGGTACTGAAGACGTACGTCGCGGAGGTCGATGGGGTGGTCGCGCGGGGGCTCGGCGCGCGGCTCGCCTCCGGGGTGGAGCTGGCGGACGGCCCGGTCAAGGCCGACCGCTTCCGCGTGCTCGACTCCCGGCCCGGTCGGAGCATGGTGGAGATCGTGCTGCACGAAGGCCGCAAGCACATCGTGCGCCGACTGCTCGATGAGGTGGGGCACCCGGTGCAACGGCTGGTCCGCACCGCGATCGGCGACGTCACGCTCGGTCAGCTCAAGCCCGGATCGCTGCGTCCGCTGACCCGCAAGGAACTCGCCTCGCTGCACGCCGCCGTGGGGCTGTGAGGTGTTACGAAGGGCTTCTTACTTGCGCCAGACGCAAGTAAGAAGCCCTTCGTAACACCACCCCCCTACGCCGGCTTCGGCGCTGGCGTGCCCCGTACCGCCCGCACCAGCGGTTCGACGACGCGGGCGGCTATCGGCCCCAGCGCCGCCATGACCAGCACGTACGTCGTCGCCAGCGCGGCCAGCCTTGCCTCAACCGCGCCCGCGGACACCGCCAGCCCCGCGATGATGATGGAGAACTCGCCGCGCGCGATCAGCGACGCGCCTGCGCGGGCCCGGCCGAGCGGCCCGATGCCTTGCCGCCACGCCGCCCACCATCCGGTCACGAGCTTGGTGAGCGTGGTGACCGCAGCCAGCGCCACGGCGAACCCCAGCACCGGCGGAATGTCCGTCGGATCGGTGTTCAGCCCGAACACCACGAAGAAGATCGCCGCGAACAGGTCTCGCAGCGGTTCCAGCACCCGCGTCGCGCTGCGCGCGGCGGGACCGGCGATCGCGATGCCGAGCAGGAACGCACCGACCGCCGCCGAGACCTGCATCGCCGCCGCGACACCCGCGACCAGCAACGCCGAGCCGAGCAGCTTCAGCAGGAAGATCTCCCGGTCCTCGCTGAACAGCACCGCAGAGACGTAGCGTCCGAACCGCAGCGCGATCACGAGCACCACGGTCACCACGAGCAGCGAGATCCCCACCGCCCGCAGGCCCGCCAGCAGGCTGATGCCGCCGAGCACCGCCGTCAACGTCGGCAGGTAGGCGGCCATGACCAGGTCCTCGAACACCAGGATCGACAGCACAACCGGCGTCTCACGGTTACCGGTGCGCCCCAGGTCGTTCAGGATTTTCGCGATGATGCCGGACGACGAGATGTAGGTGATCCCGCCGAGCACGAAGGCGGCGGTCGGGCCCCAGCCGAGCAGCAGCGCGAGCGCCGCACCGGGCGTGGCGTTGAGCACGATGTCGACCAGCCCCGCCAGCCACGACCGGCGCAGCCCGGTGAACAGCTCGGTCGCGGTGTACTCGAGGCCGAGCGTCAGCAACAGCAGCACGACGCCGATCTCGGCGGCGATCTGGGTGAACTCCTCGATGCTGCCGAGTTCGAGGAGGCCGCCGCTGCCGAAGGCAAGCCCACCGAGCAGGTAGAGCGGGATCGGGGACATCCCGACCCGCTGGGCGAGCCTCCCGAGCACGCCGAGGACGAAGAACACCGCCCCCAGCTCGATCAGGGACAGTGCCGTGTGGTCGACTGCCACGGATCAGCCGTTCTTGAGGACCTTCGCCGCAGCGCCAAGGCCCTCCGACGTCCCGACGGCGACGAGCCGATCGCCGGAGGTGAACGTGTAGTCGGGGCCCGGTGAGGGGTGCACCGTGCCGGCGCGCATCACCGCGACGACGGACACACTGGTGCGGGTGCGCAGCTGGGTGTCGCCGAGGGTGCGGCCGTCGTACGGGGAGCCGTCTGCGATGGGCAGTTGCTTGGTCTGGATTCCCGGCAGGTCCTTGTGCTCCTCGGTGAGCTGGGCGACGAGCTGCGGCGCGCCGAGCAGGTTGCCGAGCGTGCCGGCCTCGTCGACGGTCAGCGGAATCGAGGCCACGCACGCGTCGGGATCGTCCGCGCGTGAGATGATCAGCTCGATCGCCCCGTCACGGTGGTTGATGACACCGATGCGCTGGCCGGTGCGCAGCGCGAAGTCCTTGCGCACGCCGATGCCAGGAAGTGGTGTTACTTCTACGTTCACACGCCCACCGTAGCTGAGGTGCGGCGTCGGCGCGGGCACCGACAGTGCCACGCAATGGCGTGAGCTGGCACGCACTGGCATGGGGTTGGCATGCGCTGCGCTCCCACGTGAAGGCGGCAGGCAGAATGGCGGGAGAGGGACAGGCCGGACAAGGAGTGATCGTTGGCTGCTCAACTGCGGGGTGTCGTCGCCATGGACGGGCCGTCTGGCACCGGCAAGACGACGGTGGCGCGCACGCTCGCCGACCGGTTCGGCGCTGGGTACCTGGACACCGGCGCGATGTACCGGGCGATCACCCTGGCCGCGCTGCGCTCCGAGGTCGACGTCTCGGACCCGGACGCGGTGACGGCGGCGGCCAAGGCGGCCGAGCTGACGGTCGGCACCGCCCCGAACGTCCCGGTGGCGCTGCTGGACGGCGATGACGTCGCCGCCGAGATCCGGGGCGAGGTCGTGACGTCGTCGGTGTCGGCGGTCGCCGCCGTGCCCGCCGTGCGGGACCTGCTCGTCGGCATGCAGCGGCGCATCATCGAGCGGGTGCTGGCCGAACGCGGCGGCATCGTCGTCGAGGGCCGCGACATCGGCACCGTCGTCGCGCCCGACGCGCCGCTGAAGATCTTCCTGACCGCGTCCGCCGACGTGCGCGCCGCGCGCAGGCTGGCGCAGGACACGGCGGCTGGCCGCGAGGCGAACCACGTCGACGTGCTGCGCTCCGTGGACCGCAGGGACCGGCTGGACTCGACGCGCGCGACCAACCCGATGCGCCCGGCAGCGGACGCCGTCGAGCTCGACACCAGCGACCTCGGCATCGGCGGCGTCGTGTCGTCGTTGTGCGAGCTTGCGGAGCAGCGCGGCATGGTGGCCGAGCGCGGGGTGACGCCGTGAGCGGCGTCGCAAGCGACCTGCCCGCGGGCGCGCGTCCGAGCGTGCACGACCTCGCGCGGGTCATCGCGCGGTGGACGTTTCGGCCCGCGTTCGACATCACCGTTCGCGGCAAGGAGCGCGTGCCGCGCACCGGGCCGGTCGTGGTTGTCGCGAATCACATGTCGATGGTGGAACCGCAGCTGCTGTTCGGATTACTGCCGCGTCGCGTGGTGTTCCTGGTGAAGAAGGAGATGTACCGCGGGCCGGTCGGCAAGGGCCTTGAGCTGATCGGCCAACTGCCGGTGCAGCGGGGCGAGCCGCATCGGACGCCGTTGCTGCACGCGGTGCGGCTGTTGCGCGCCGGCGGCCTGGTCGCACTGTTTCCCGAGGGCACGCGGGGTACGGGCGATGTGACGGCCGCCCAGCAGGGTGCCGCCTGGATGGTGCGCGCGTCCGGCGCGCTCGTGCAACCGGTCGCCGTGCGCGGCACCCGGCGGCCGGAAGGGTCGCGCAAGCGGTTCCGCCCCAACGTGGACGTCTACTTCGGGGAGCCGTTCGCGCTGGACGTGGCCCGAGGCAGGACGGGACTGGTCGAGGCGACCGAGCAGCTGCGAGTGCGGCTCGCGGACACGGTCGCCGAGCTGGATGCCTGGCGTGCATCACACGGCAGGACAGAGCAAACAAAGGATGGACCGCAATGACCGATGCTGACGGGACCGATACGGACGGGACCGAGGCTGACCTGACCGCTGCCGACGGCACGTGGTCCGACGAGTCGGAGTTCGCGGCGCTGGACGAGGCGATCGCTGCCGCCGACGAGGAGGCGGCGCCCGAGGTGCAGCCGGTGGTCGCCGTCGTCGGCAGGCCGAACGTGGGCAAGTCCACGCTGGTGAACCGGATACTCGGCAGGCGGGAAGCCGTCGTGCAGGACACCCCCGGTGTCACGCGGGACCGCGTGGCCTATGACGCCAACTGGGCGGGCAGGCGGTTCACGCTGGTCGACACCGGCGGATGGGAGCCGAAGGCGAGCGGGTTGCAGGCGGCCGTCGCCGCGCAAGCCGAGCTGGCGATGAACACGGCGGACGCGATCGTGCTCGTCCTCGACGCCACCGTGGGCGCGACGGAGGCCGAGCAGGCGGTGGCGCGGGTGCTGCGCCGCTCGAAGCGGCCGGTGATCGTCGCGGCCAACAAGGTGGACGACGAACGCCTCATGGCCGACGTCGCGCAGCTGTGGTCGCTCGGGCTCGGCGAGCCGTACCCGGTGAGCGCGTTGCACGGCCGCGCGTCCGGCGACCTGCTCGACGCCGTCGTCAACGCGCTGCCGGACGCCCCGCGCGAGGCGGATCGCGTGGGCGGGCCGCGCCGGGTGGCGCTGGTCGGTAAGCCGAACGTCGGCAAGTCGAGCCTGTTGAACAAGCTCACCGGCGAGGACCGGTCAGTGGTGCACCACGTCGCGGGCACCACGGTCGACCCGGTGGACTCGCTGGTGGAGCTGGACGGGCAGGCGTGGCGGTTCGTGGACACCGCTGGCCTGCGCAAGCGCGTGAACACCGCGAAGGGCGCCGAGTACTACGCCTCACTGCGCACCAAGACCGCGATCGACGCCGCCGAGGTGGTGATCGTGCTGCTCGACGCGAGCGAGCCGATCACCGAGCAGGACCTGCGGGTGCTGACCATGGTGGTCGAGTCCGGCCGGGCCTGTGTGTTGGCGATGAACAAGTGGGACCTCGTCGACGAGGAACGCCGTTACCAGCTCGATCGCGAGTTGGACCGTGGCCTGGTGCGGATTCCGTGGGCGCAGCGGGTGAACGTGTCCGCGCTGACCGGGCGTGCGGTGCGCAAACTTGCGCCCGCGATGCGGACGGCGTTGGATTCCTGGGACACCCGCGTGCCGACCGGGCGGCTCAACGGCTGGTTGTCCGACCTCATCGCGGCGACCCCGCCGCCGGTGCGCGGCGGCAAGCAGCCGAAGGTGCTGTTCGCGACGCAGGCCAGCATCCGGCCGCCGACGTTCGTGCTGTTCTCGACGGGCTTCCTCGAGGCGGGCTACCGCCGGTTCATCGAGCGAAAGCTGCGGGAGGAGTTCGGGTTCGAGGGCTCTCCGGTGCGGATCAACGTTCGGGTGCGGGAGAAGCGGCCCCGCAAGCGGTAGGCGGGGTGCGGCCGCCCTGGCCTGCCGCGGTTGCCTGTGCTGCCTAGCGCCGCTGTCTGTTGTTGCCTGGCGCCCTGGCTTGGCGCGGCTGTCTGTTGTTGATCAACTTGCTGCGCGCTGTGACCACGAGAAGCGGTCAAAACGGACGTCGAATGGTTCCAACCCGCAGGCAGTTGATCAACTTCCGGTGAGGGCGGGACACGGAGGCGTGAGGGCGGGACACGGAGGCGTGAGCGGGGGACACGGCGGCGGGGCTTAGGCGGCGCGGCCGGGGAGCCCAGCGGTGTGCAGGGCGGCGCGGCCGAGGGCGGTGATCTGTGCGAGGACGCGCTGCCCTGGGCGCCCGGCGGCGGTGGGCTCGATCCAGCCGCGCCGGGCGAGCCGGTGCACGGTGGACTGGTCGCAGCAGGCGAGACCGTCGATGAACAGGTCCGGCTCGCTGCTGCATGTGATCTCGGCGTTACCGCGCGCGACGGCCCGCAACGTGGCTCGTTCGCGATGGTTGAGTTCTTCCTGACTGCCCGACACGACGCTGTGCCCCTCTCTCCTGCTTCGACCGTCGCGCCACCCGCGCCAGCGGTTCCGTGTGACGGTCTCTGCGACGTTGTGTCGCGATGCGCGGTTCCGCTGTTACGGGAGAGGCCGGTCGTGGCATGGTATGACGCGGTTCACACGGAGGTGTGACACGGCGTGCCAGTGGCGACAACGAGACACCCGCCGAGGTGGCCGGAGCAACAGCGCAGGAGAGACAGCGCCGGGCGTCACACCATGTCGCGGGGCACCGTGCGGTCCCAGTTGTACGACGCAACGCGGGTGTCGCCCTCGTAGGCGTCCAGCTCCGCGCGCAGGTGGAAGTCCGTCGCGGTCGACGTCAGCACCGTGCGGGTCTCCGTGGTGACCTTCCAGCCGTTGCGCTCGAAGCTCATCGTCCAGGCGGTCTCGCCGGACACCGAGTCGAAGTCGTCACCGACCCAGCCGTAGCGCTCGAAGGCGCGTCGGGTGACCGTGAGGTCGATGTCGTCGAGCCGTACCGTGCCCAGGTCTTTCACCACATCCAGCGAGGAGCGGTAGTTCACCAGATCGCGGGTGACGGTCCAACGCTCCTCGCCGGGCCGCATCTGGGTAATCGGGATCGGCTCCGTGCCCTCCGGCTCGTCGAACGGATGCAGCGGCATCTCGTCTTCCTCGCTCACCGGCCGGACCGGCAGCAGCACCCGGCTGGTGCCGCCGAACACCGACAGCCGCACGGGCTCCGGTGGCGGCCAGGCCAGCGGCCAGTACGACGTCGACACCGCCACCCGCAGCCGGTGGCCTGGCGGCAACGCCTGCGCCATCGCGTTGAGCTGCACGCTCACCTGATAGCGCTCGCCGGGGACCAGCGGCTTCGGGTTGGCGTGGTCGTCGCGGTGGGTGAGGTTGAGCAGGCCGTAGCTGATGCGGGTTGCCCTGCCGTCCTCGGCGATGTCGGAGAGCCGCACCGCGACCATCGCCACCGGTTGGGTGGCCGCGATGTCCAGCTCAATCACCGGCGCGCCGAGCAGCTCGACGCGCTCGGTGAACGCGTCGGTGTCGAACACCAGCGAGCCGCCGTCCTCCTCGCGCTGGTCGTACGGCAGGTCGGGCGGCGCGTTGTAGGAGCACCACTTGCCCGCGTACTGCCCGACCGACAGCGGCGACTCGATCGTCAGCTCCTCGCTCTCGACCTCCTCGCCGGAGAAGGCGATCCGGTTGCGGTGGAGCTGGCGGGCCTCGGTGTGGACGTGCGGCGGCGGCCAGTTCGGCTCGCCGACCCACCGGCCGGGCCGATCCTCGTATGCGGTGAACGGCGGCACGGTCTCCTGCATCCAGATCCGCAGCATCGGCTCGTCCATGATGCCGGTGTCGGTGTCCTTGAGCCAGTGGTCCCACCAGAGCACGAGCTCCTGCAGGAAGCCGATCGCGGGGCCGGGCTCGCCGAGGTGCGGGTACTTGTGCGACCACGGCCCGACGAGGCCCTTGCGCGGCACGGTCAGGTTCGCCAGCATCCGGAACACCGCGTTGGTGTAGCCGTCCGCCCAGCCGCTGACGGCGAGCACCGGGCACTCCACGCTGGCGTAGTCCTCGCAGATGGAGCCGTGCTGCCAGTACTCGTCGCGGCGCTGGTGGATCAGCCACTCCTCCAGCCAGAGCCCGCTGCGGGCGAGCCGCTTGAGCCACATGTCCCGCCACCGGTCGCCGACGACGGCCGGGTCAGGCGGGCTGGAGTTGTAGGCGAACATCGTGGACGCCCAGGACAGGTTGTCCGAGAGCAGACAGCCGCCCATGTAGTGGACGTCGTCGGCATACCGGTCGTCGGTGGAGCTGACCGTGACGATCGCGTCCAGGCCGGGCGGGCGGCGCGCGGCGACCTGGAGCGCGTTGAATCCGCCCCAGGAGATGCCCATCATCCCGGTACGTCCGGTGCACCACGGCTGCTTGGCGAGCCAGGCGAGGACGTCCTCGGCGTCGGCGAGCTCCTCCTCAAGGTACTCGTCGGTGAGCACCCCTTCGGAGTCGCCGCTGCCGCGCAGGTCGACGCGGACGCAGGCGTAGCCGTGCCCCGCGAGATAGGGATGGTGGATCGAGTCGCGGCGTGCGGTCAGGTCACGCTGCCGGTACGGGATGAACTCCAGGATCGCGGGCACCGGCTCCAGCTCGGAGGACGCGGGACGCCAGATCCGGGCGGCAAGCAGTGTGCCGTCGGACGTCGGCACCCAGACGTGCTCCTCCTCGCGGACAGCGTGTGGCAGTGATGTCACCGTCCGCATGGACCAACTCCTCGGCGCGTGTGATCAAGGCCGTCTGCGTCATACCTCGATCGCGAGACTGCCAAACACGATCTAGTCTACGTCTTCGATTTCGAACCGCAGCGCGGCGACGACCTGGTCGAACTTCGCGATCAGCTCCGCCTCGTCCTCGGCGCCCATGTAGACACTCGCCAACTGGTAGCTGTAGCTGTCCTGCCGGTGCAGTTCGGAGAGTCGGTCGCCTTCGGTGACGGTGAGTTCGATGGTGGTGCCGGGCACGATGTGCTGTATCGCCTCGATTTCTTCCGGAGGCGGCACGTGTCGGATGATGCCGTCGTTGAAGCGTCGGACGAACCATTTCGCCGCCGCGCCGTAACGGCCTTCGCGGTGCGGGAACTCGGGGTCGCGGCCGAGGGCGAGGCGGAGCATGGCTTCGTGGTTGGCCATGCCGTCGACGTCGGCGAACAGCTCGGCGTGCGACTGCGAGTGTCTGGGGTTGATCTCCAGGAGGTTGATCGAGTCGGTGCCGGGGTCCCAGAAGTACTCGATGTTGAACGTCATGCCTTCCAACCCGATCGCGGTGACGACCTTGCGGGACAGCTCGGACACCCGCTCGACGACCTCAGCCGGCAGCGTGGACGGGTACTGGTAGCGCAGGAAGCTGGGGCTGTTCTCGTAGTTGACCGAGTCGACCACGCCGTAGATGACGACCTCGCCCTGGTAGCGATAGCCCTCGACGGTGAGCTGCCTGCCGATGATCGCCTCTTCCGCCAGGCACATGCGCCCGCCCGCCGCGTTGATCTCCGGCGGCAGATCGACGTACTCCAGCAGCGCCTCGAACGGCTTGCTGACCCAGTCGATGCCGTCGTCGATCTTGGCGAGCGCGTCGCGGAAGGCGGCCAGATCCGCGACACCGAAGGCCAGTTCGGACGCGAACGACTTCACCGGCTTGACCCACATCGGGAACCGCACGTTCTCCGGCGGATCGGTGTCCGTGGCCGGGTCGACGAGGCCGAACTGCGGGATCGCGTCGATCACCCGCTGCTGCACCAGCCTGCTCCAGTACTTGTGCTCGCACATGATGACCTCTTCGATGCTGGCCGTCGGCAGCCCGTAGCGGGTGCGCAGCAGCGGCAGCATGGTGCTGACCGGGAAGTCCCAGAAGCCGATGATCGCGTCGATCGAGCCGTCGAAGGTGTCGAGCTGGCGCTGCGCCTCGCTGAGGACGTCCCGGAACGAGATCCGCTCGCCCCAGATCTCCTCGAACGTCAGCAATGGGTGGAACACGCACCCGTCAGCGGCGGGCATGTCCTCCAGGATGCGCTGGTTGTGCTCGTCGTGGCCGAGGACGAAGACGTTCGCTGTCATGGCGGCTCCTTTTGTCACCGAAGTCGTCGCCGGTGGGTTGCCGTAATGGTGACTACACCGGTGCCGGTCGCGCCGCCGCCTGTCATGTCACGTCGGCGATGTCGAACTGGAGGGCGGCGAGGACCTGCTCGTACTTCGAACTCACATCGGACTCGTCGGCCCCGCCGATGTAGACGTTGGCGAGCATATAGCTGTAGGCGTCCTGGTGCTGCAGCTCGGAGAGCCGGTCGCCGTCGGCCACGGTGAGCTCGATGGTGGTGCCAGGCACGATGTGTTGAACCGCCGCGACCTCTTCATGGGTGGGCACGCGGCGGATGACGCCGTCGTCGAACCGCCGCAGGTACCACTTCGCCGCGGCGCCGTAGCGGCCTTTGCGGTGGGGGAGGGCGGGGTCTTGGCCGAGCGCGAGCCGGAGCATGGCCTCGTGATTGGGCATGCCGTCGACGTCGGCGAACAGCTCAGCGTGGGACTGGGAGTGCCGTGGGTTGATTTCGAGCAGCCCGATGGCATCGGTGCCGGGGTCCCAGAAGTACTCGATGTTGAACGTCATGCCTTCGAGCCCGATCGCGCTGACGATGCGGCGGGAGAGCTCGGCCAGCCGGTCGACCACTGCTTCCGGCAGCGACGAGGGGTACTGGTAGCGCAGGAAGCTTGGACTGTTGTCGTAGTTGATCGAGTCGATGACGCCGTAGATGACAACGTCGCCGTTGTACCGGTAGCCCTCGACGGTGAGCTGTTGGCCGAAAAGGGCCTCCTCTGCCAGGCAGGTCTGCCCTCCTGCTGCCTGGATCTCCGGCGGCAGATCGACATGCTCCAGCAGGGCATCGAACGGCTTGCCGACCCACCCGATGCCGTCCCTGATCTCCGCGAGTGCCGCCCGGTACGCCTCGGGATCGGCGACGCCGAAGGCGAGCACGGAGCCGAAGGACTTTACGGGCTTGATCCACATCGGGAACCGCACGTCATCCGGCGGGTCGTCCGAGGCGGGGTCGACAAGGGCGAACGGCGGAACGACCTCGTCGATCACCTGTCGCTGCAGCCGCCTGCTCCAGTACTTGTGCTCGCACATGACGACTTCTTCGAGGCTGGCGGTCGGCAGCCCGTAGCGGCTGCGCAGCAGCGGCAGCAGCGAGCTGACGGGGAAGTCCCAGAAGCCGACGATCGCGTCGATCGAGCCGTCGAAGCTGTCGAGTTGGCGTTGGGCCGAGGTGAGGACGTCCCCGAACGAGATCTCCTCGCCCCAGATCTCCTCGAAGGTCAGCAGCGGGTGGAACACGCAGTGCTCCGCGGACGGCATGGCCTCCAGCACCTGCTGATTGTGTTCGTCGTGACCGAGGACGAAGACGTTGATGGACATGGCGGCTCCTTCGCTGCAAACGCGAGTGATACATCGGGATACCCAGGGGTGACTCTCGGCACACTCGGGGCCTGTTCAGTATCGACACTGTCCGTGGGTCATCGATACTGTCCGTGGGTCGCAGACACGTCGCCGCTGCCGCACACTGGGACGCGTGGGCCGGTTGGTGCGAATGTCGGTGCGGATCGACGGGGTCGTGCAGGGGGTTGGCTTTCGCCCGTTCGTGTACGGCCTCGCCACCCGGCTGAGGCTGTCCGGTCACGTCGGTAACGACACCGCTGGCGTGTTCGTCGAGGTGGAGGGCGACGCGGCGGCGACGACGGAGTTCTTGCGCGCTGTCGTGGCCGAGGCGCCGCCGTTGGCGGTGGTCGAGGACGTGCGGTCGCACGAGATCGCGCCGACCGGCGAGGCCGGGTTCGTCATCGTGGCGAGCCCGCAGGGCGATGAGGTCAGCACGCTCATCTCGGCGGACAGCGCCACGTGCGAGGACTGCTTGCGCGAGCTGGCTGACCCCGCCGACCGCCGCTACCGGTACCCGTTCCTCAACTGCACCAACTGCGGCCCGCGGTTCACCATCGTGCGCGGCGTGCCGTACGACCGGTCGCTGACGACGATGGCCGGGTTCACGATGTGCGACGTGTGCTCGGCGGAGTATCACGACCCGGCCGACCGGCGGTTCCACGCGCAGCCGGTGTGCTGCCCGGCGTGCGGCCCCCGGTTGCGGCTGGACAGCGTTGCCGACGCCACTGCCGACGCCGCTCCCGACGCCGCCGGTCCTGGTGCTCAGCCTGGCCCGCGCGCCGGTGACCCGCTCGCGGCGGCGGGGCGGATGCTGCGCGACGGCCAGGTGCTCGCGGTCAAGGGCCTCGGCGGGTTCCATCTCGCGACCGACGCCACCCACCCGACGGCGTCCGCCACGCTGCGCGCTCGCAAACACCGGGAGGACAAGCCGTTCGCCGTGATGGTGCCCGACCTCGCCGCCGCGCGGGAGCTGTGCGAGGTCAGCGACGTCGACGCGGAGCTGCTGAGCAGTCGTCGACGTCCGATCGTGTTACTGCCGAAACGACCAGACACGCCGATCGCGGACGCCGTCGCGCCCGGCAACCGGCGGCTCGGCGTCATGCTGCCGTACACGCCGCTGCACCACCTGCTGCTGGCCGACGTGGGCCGTCCGATCGTGCTGACCAGCGGAAACGTCTCCGATGAGCCGATCGTGTACCGCGACAAAGACGTCGCAGACCGGTTGGGCACGATCGCGGACGCAGTGCTCACCCACGACCGGCCTATCCATACCCGTACGGATGACTCCGTGGTGCGCAGCTTCCGGGGCACGGCGCAGGTGCAGCGGCGCTCGCGCGGGTACGTGCCGGAGGCGGTGCTGCTGGCGTTCGACGTCGGTAGGCACATCCTGGCGTGCGGGGCCGAGTTGAAGAACACGTTCTGCGTGGCGAAG
>WHTY01000136.1 GCA_009377475.1 Actinophytocola sp. | reverse complement strand
TGCCGCTGGCCGTGACGATCCGCAAGGACGGTAAGGACCCGGTTGACGCAGCGAGTGTCCTCGGCCTCATGACGCTCGGCGCCGAGCACGGCGATGAAGTCGTGCTGGCCGCGGACGGTGCCGGGGCCGACGCCGCGCTCGCCCAGCTCGCCGCCGTGCTGGCGACGGCGGAGTAGCAGTGACCGCCAGCTAACCCGTTTCCGCTAACGTCGGCGTCGTGCTGGCTCTCGACGACATCGACTTCGACGGTGCCCGCGTCTACGCGATCCCGATGACGACGCGGTTCCGGGGCATCACGGTGCGCGAGGGGATGCTGCTGCGCGGCCCTGTGGGGTGGGGCGAGTTCTGTCCGTTCCTCGAGTACGACGACCACACGGCGGCGTCGTGGCTGGCCACGGCCGTCGAGCAATGCGCGCTGGGCTGGCCGGAGCCGGTACGCGATGAAATCCCGATCAACTGCACCGTGCCCGCCGTCGGCCCGGATCGCGCCCGCGAGATCGCAGCGACGTCCGGCTGCGGCACCGCCAAGATCAAAATCGCCGACCACCCCGCCTCGCTGCGCGACGACTTGGCGCGCGTCGAGGCGGTGCGGGACGCCCTGGGCCCGTCCGGCGCGATCCGCGTCGACGCCAACGCTGCCTGGGACGTCGACACCGCGATCCGCCACATCCGCCAGCTCGACAAGGCGGCAGATGGGCTGGAGTACGTCGAACAGCCGTGCCCGACGATCGACGAACTCGCCGCCGTCCGGCGTGCGGTGGACGTCCGGATCGCGGCGGACGAGTCCATCCGGCGGGCCGAGGACCCGATGCGCGTAGCGGTCGCGGGTGCGGCGGACGTTGCCGTCATCAAGTGCACGCCACTTGGCGGGGTGCGCCGGGCGTTGCGCATCGCGGCGGCCGCCGAACTGCCGTGCGTGGTGTCCTCGGCGCTGGAAACCAGCGTCGGCCTCGGCGCGCAGCTCGCGCTTGCGGCGGCGCTACCCCGGCTCGACTTCGCCTGCGGGCTCGGCACGACGACGTTGCTGCGAGACGACGTCGTGGCACAGCCGCTGCGGCCGGTCGACGGCTTCATGCGGGTGCCTCGCACGCCACCGGAACCCGACCCCGACCGGCTCGCCGCTGTCGCGCAGACCGATCCGGACCGCGTCACCTGGTGGCGCGAGCGGCTGCGCCGCGCCCGCGCCGAACTGGAGAAAACGCCGGAGCTGACGCAGTGGTAGGCCGCAGCCATCGTGATACACAGTGATGGCACGGATAGGAGTTCACATGGTCGTTTCTCGGGTTGATAAGGCAGGACGAATCGTCATACCGCTTGAGCTACGTCGCGCGTTGCGGCTTGAGGAAGGCGACGCAGTCGAACTCGTGCTCTCCGCCGAGGGAGTTTCGCTTCGCAAGGTCGCGCCCGAACCGAAGGTCACCGTAGAAGACGGTCTTCCCGTCATCTCGCTGGGTAGCAACACGGTCGCCAATGACAGCGTCTTGGGCGCCATCGACCGTGGCCGGGGAGTGTGCTGACCACAACTCCTGCCGAAGTGATCGCACCGGTTACCACGTGCGGGGAGGTTCTGACACCCTGGCACCATGGCTGCGATACCCAAGGCTGAGCTGCACGTCCACATCGAGGGCACGCTCGAACCGCAGATGGTCTTCGACCTCGCCGAGCGTAATCAGATCGACCTGCCCTACGACTCGGTCGCCGAGCTTGCGGCCAAGTACCGCTTCACCGACCTCCAGTCCTTTCTGGACATCTACTACGAGAACATGGCCGTGCTCCAGACACGGCAGGACTTCCACGACCTCGCCGTCGCCTACCTGCGCAGCTGCCCGGAGCAGGGCGTGCGGCACGTGGAGATCTTTTTCGACCCGCAGGCTCACCTGAAGCGGGGCATCCAGATCGACACGGTCATCACCGGACTGTGTGATGCCATCGACGAATACCGCGATCAGGTGAGCGCGAGCCTCATCCTCTGCTTCCTGCGCGACGACACCGCCGAGTCGGCTATGGCGACGCTGCTGGTCGCCGAGCCGTACCTCGACCGCATCATCGGCGTCGGGCTCGACTCGGCCGAGGTCGGACATCCGCCGTCGAAGTTCACCGAGGTGTTCCAGCGCGCCCGCGAGAAGGGACTGAAGGTGGTCGCGCACGCGGGCGAGGAGGGCCCGCCCGAGTACGTCCGCGAGGCGCTGGACGTCTTGGGCGCGCAGCGCATCGACCATGGCGTCCGCGCGCTCGACGATCCGGACCTGGTCGAGCGGCTGCGGCGCGAGCAGATCCCGCTGACCGTGTGTCCGTTGTCCAACGTTCGGCTCGGCGTGTTCGGCGACATCCGCGAGCACACGCTGCCCCGGATGCTGGACGAGGGGTTGCTCGTCACCATCAACTCGGACGACCCCGCGTACTTCGGCGGCAACGTCGAGGCCAACGTCGCCGCGATCCGCGAGCACTTGGGCATCACCGACAAGCAGCTACGGGAGCTGGCCGAGAACTCGGTGCGCGCGTCGTTCCTCGACGAGCAGGACAAGGCACGCCTGCTCGACGAGATCGACGCCTGGAACGGCTGAGCGCAGCTACGCCGCGAACCAGATGAAGTACGCCAGGAACACCAGCAGCAGCACGTACAGCGCCGGGTGCACGTCCCGCCAGCGTCCCCGGAACAGCATCATCAGCGGGTAGAAGATCAGCCCGAGCGCGATGCCGTTGGCGATCGAGTACGTCAGCGGCATCGCGATCACCATCACGAACGCCGGGATCGCGAACTCCAGCTTGTCCCACTCGATCCCGCCGAGCCCGGTCGCCATCAGCACGCCGACGACGATCAACGCGGGCGCGGTCACCTCCGGCGTCACCACCGCCAGCAGCGGCGAGAAGAACAGCGACAACAGGAACAACACCGCCGTGAACACCGACGTCAGCCCGGTCCGCCCACCCGCGGCGACACCGGCGGACGACTCGATGTAGGACGTCGTCGTTGAGGTGCCGAGCACCGCGCCGCCCACGGTGGCCACCGAGTCGGACGTGAACGCGCGCATCGCGCGGGGAAGCTTGCCATCGCGCAGCAGCCCAGCCTGGTTGGCGATCGCGATCAGCGTGCCGGACGTGTCGAAGAAGTCAACGAACAGCATCGTGAACACCACGATCGCCATCTGCGCGGTGAACAGTTCGGGGATATTCGTGATCGCCTCGCCGAACGTCGGCGCGAGCGACGGCACCCCGCTCACGACTGCGTTGGGCGGGTCGATGTAACCCGTGATGACCCCGGCCGCCGCCGTGAGCACCATGCCGTAGAACACGCCGCCCCGAATGCCGCGCACCAGGAACAACGTCGTCACGAGCAGTCCGAACGCGGTCAGCACGGTGCCCGCTGACGTCAGGTCGCCGAGGGTGACCAGCGTCGAGTCGCTGTTGACGACGACTCCGGCCGCCTGCAGCCCGATGAACGCGATGAACAGGCCGATCCCCGCGCCGGTGGCGAGCTTCAGCTGCATCGGGATGGCGTTGATGATCGCTTCCCGGATGCCGGACACCGCGAGCAGGAAGAACAGCACGCCAGACGCGAGGGTGCCGGCCAGCGCCGTCTGCCACGGGATTCCCAGCGTCAACACGACGGTGAACGCGAAGAAGGCGTTCAGGCCCATCCCGGGCGCGAGGGCGATCGGGTAGCGCGCCCACAGGCCCATGATCAGCGTGCCGAGCGCGGCGGCGAGCGCGGTCGCGACGAAGATCGCGTCGGTGTCCATCCCGGTCTCACCGAGGATGCTCGGGTTCACGAACAGGATGTAGGCCATCGCGAGGAACGTCGTGACGCCCGCGATGGCCTCTCTGCCGACCGTCGTGCCCTCGGCGCTGAGCCGGAAGAAACGGTCAACCAGATTGCCGCGTCCGCCCTGGTCGGGGGCCGAGACCTTGTCGTCCGACGTCACGATCGTCCTCCTGCCGGTGCTGAATGATCTCGCGATGTGGCCCCTGATCCTGCACCACGCGCGCGGCTTGTCCAAGTCCGGCGGGGTGGCACGGTGATGAGCGACTATCAATGGTGGCCATCTTGACGCGGTGGCGTGACATGGCACACGATTAATTTCGGATGACGACAGGTGTCTTCCAGGACTCGGAAGTGTGGAGGCGGGCATGGTGGACCTGGTGTTCAAGGCGCGGCGGACCGTCACGGCGGCAGGCGAGGTCGCGCGGTCGATCGGCGTCACAGACGGCACGATCGTGGCCATCGAGCCGTACGACGCCGACCTGGACGCCGACCGCGTCATCGACCTGGCCGACGACGTCGTGCTGCTGCCCGGTCTCGTGGACACCCACGTGCACGTCAACGACCCCGGCCGCAGCGAGTGGGAGGGCTTCGAGACGGCCACTCGCGCGGCGGCCGCGGGCGGCATCACCACGCTCGTGGACATGCCGCTCAACAGCATCCCGCCCACGGTCGACGTCGAGTCGCTGGAGGTGAAGTGCAAGACCGCCGAGGGCAAGGTGCACATCGACGTCGGGTTCTGGGGCGGCGCGGTGCCTGGCAACCTCGGTGACCTGCGCGGCCTACACGACGCGGGCGTGTTCGGGTTCAAGTGCTTCCTGCTGCACTCCGGAGTGGACGAGTTCCCGCCGCTCGGCGCGCAGGAGTTGGAGGACGCCCTGCGTGCCGTGCGCGGTTTCGGGGCGCAGATGATCGTGCACGCCGAGAACTCCGAGGCCATCGAGCACGCGCCCGCTGCGCACGGCGCACAGTACGAGAAGTTCCTGCGCTCCCGTCCGCGCGGCGCGGAGAACGTCGCGATCGCGCAGGTCATCGAGCTGGCGCGGTGGACGGGCGCGCGGGTGCACATCCTTCATCTGTCCTCATCGGACGCGCTGCCGATGATCGCCACCGCCCGCCGCGACGGCGTCGCGCTCACCGTGGAGACCTGCCCGCACTACCTGTGCTTCACCGCGGAGGAGATCCCGGAGGGCGCGACCGAGTTCAAGTGCTGCCCGCCGATCCGCGAGGCGGAGAACCGGGAACTGCTGTGGCAGGGCCTCGCCGACGGCCTGATCGACTGCGTCGTCAGCGACCACTCGCCCTGCACACCGGAGCTGAAACGGCTCGACATCGGCGACTTCGGCGTCGCGTGGGGTGGTATCGCGAGCCTGCAACTCGGCCTGCCCGCCATCTGGACCGAGGCGCGGAAGCGCGGCTTCGCGCTGACCGACGTCGTCCGGTGGATGGCCGAACGTCCCGCCGCGCAGGTCGGGATGCGCCGCAAGGGCCACATCGCGCTCGGCTACGACGCGGACTTCTGTGTGTTCGCGCCCGACGAAGGGTTCGTCGTGGACGTCGGGAAACTGGCGCACCGCAACCCGGTCAGCGCCTACCACGGCCGCACGCTGTCCGGCGTCGTGCGCAACACCTGGCTGCGCGGCGCGGAGATTTCGGGGGAGGAGCCCACCGGGACGTTGCTGCGACGCGGGATGTGCTGACTAGCCGAGGTTGACCCAGACCGCCACGGCGGGTACCGCGCCGGTATTGGCGACGCGGTGCGGCGTGCTCGACGGGAATTTGATGGCGTCGCCTGGGCCGAGCTCGTGGCTGTCGTCGCCGACCTCAACGACGAGCGTCCCGGACAGCACGCTGCCCATCTCGTGCCCGCCGTGACGCAGGAACTCACCGTCCTGGGTGGACTCCGCACCAGGCGGATAGGTGCATTCGTAGATCTCCAGCCCAGGCACGGACTCCGGCAGGAGCCGCCGGTACCGCACGCCCTGGCCGAGTTCGAGCACCGGCAGGTCGCCGCCGCGCGTGACGACGACGTCGTCGCTGAGGGCGTGGTCGGTGTGCCCCGGCTCGAACACCGCCGACAGCGGCGCGTCGAGCAGCGAGACGATCTGGATCAGGCGCGTGACCGATGGCCGCATCGTGCCGCGCTCGATCTGCGACAGCGCGCTCGGGCTGATGCCCAGCTCGGCGGCCAGCGCACGCAGCGACGTCCCCTTGGCGCGGCGCAGGGCGCGGATGCGAGCGCCGAAGTCCTGGCCGTCGTGTGATTCGTCGGGTACGTCTTGCAGTGAGTGAGCCATAACGCCGCCGAGTCTAGGGCGTCCGAGGTCCCTCGCGACGCCGACGTGTTCAGCTATCACTTCACAAAACCGGGGTTACGCTATTGACGTACGTCACACTCTGGTGCTGTACTCCAATGAACGGAAGCTCATTTCCGTGAAGCGGAATTAACACCCTATCGCCCAGAGCACTCAGGGAGACTCCCGTGAGTAACGAGCAGATCGCCGCGAGGATCCACCACGCCCCTGCTTCCGACGTCTCGGCCCCCGCTGAGCCGGAGTCCCTGGTCGTCCCCACCGACGACCCCACCCTCTACAACGACGACCTCGCCCCGCTGCCGCACGCCAAGCGGAAGTGGGGCGCGTTCGAGATCTTCAACGTCTGGTCCAACGACATCCAGAGCCTGTTCGGCTACACGCTGGCCGCCACGCTGTTCATCTCCTACGGCCTCAGCGGGTGGGCGGTCATGGCGGGCATCGTGCTCGCCGGGCTGATCGTGATGGTCCTGGTGAACCTCAGCGGTAAGCCCAGCGTCCGCTACGGCATCCCGTACCCCGTCATGGCGCGCGCCAGCATGGGCGTGCGCGGCGCGCAGTTCCCCGCGCTGGTACGCGGCATCGTCGCGATCTTCTGGTACGGCGTGCAGACGTACTTCGCGTCGACCGCGATCGCGCTGCTCATCACCGCGGTCACCGGCTCGTCCGGCGGCCCGACGTTCCTCGGCATGACCGCGATCGGCTGGCTGTCGTACGTCATCGTCGCGGTGTTCCAGGTCGGGCTGTTCCTGCGCGGCATCGACTGGATCACCCGCTACCTCAACTGGGCAGCGCCGATGGTCTACGTCGTGATGATCGCGCTGATGGTGGCGATCTGGGTGCAGGCAGGTGGGGGTCTGCTCAGCCAGCTCGGCACGATGTTTTCCGGGATGGGCTCCTACGACGGCGGGCCGGTGCTCGCGTTCGTCGCTGTCGTCGGCACGATGGTCGCCTACTTCGCCGCCGTGATCATCAACTACGGCGACTTCTCCCGGTTCGTGAAGTCCGAGCGCAAGATGCGGCGCGGCAACTTCTGGGGCCTGCCGGTCAGCCTCGCGGTGTTCTCGCTGCTCGCGCTGGTGATCACCGCTGGCACCGGCGTCCTCTACGGCGAGGCGCTCACCGACCCCGCCGCGATCATCGAGCGGGTCGACAACATCTGGCTCACCGTGATCGCCGCGCTGACGTTCTTCGCAGCGACCGTCGGCATCAACCTGGTCGCGAACTTCATCCCGCCCGCCTACGACCTCGCCAACGTCTTGCCGGGCAAGATCAGCGCGCGGACCGGCGGCATGATCGCCGCGTCCATCGCGTTCGTCATCGGCGGGCTGTGGGTGTCGTTCGTGTCGAACATGGGCATCGCGCAGTTCGTCGACACGCTCGGCGCCGTGCTCGCGCCGCTGTACGGCGTCCTGGTCGCGGACTACTACCTGGTGCGCAAGCAGCGTATCGACGTCTGGGCGCTGTTCACCGCCGAGGAGGGCAGCCCGTACTACTACGTCAAGGGCTGGAACGTGCGGGCGCTCGCGGCGTTCGCCATCGCCGCGGTGTTCTCGGTGGCGACCGTATGGGTGCCCGCGCTGACGAACCTGACCGGCTTCGCGTGGATCATCGGCGCGGCCATCGGCGCGGTGCTGCACCTGGTGTTCATGCGGGGCCACCAGCCGCAGGAGGCTGCGCACTGACGTCGCCAACGTCGACAAGGCCCCCGGGCGCCGTGTGCGTCCGGGGGTTTCCGGCGCGCGTGCCACGTCGCCACAGCGCGCGGCACTAGGATTTCGGTGGAGATCACCGTGCAGCGAGGAGTGCCCCGATGGCTGAGCCCCGGTCGGCCGCCACCCGCCGTCCGACGATCGCGGACGTGGCTGAGGCGGCGGGGGTGTCTCGGACCACGGTGTCGCACTCGCTCAACGACCTGGGCAAGGTCGATCCGCGCACGCGGGCGCGGGTGAAGCGGATCGCTGCCGAACTCGGCTACCGACCCAACCTGCGTGCGCAGCGGCTCCGCCGGGGGAGTGCGCAGGCGATCGCGTTGGCCTCGTCGATGCCGCTCGCCGTCGCTGGTGGCCCCGCTCGGCTCGGGTTCTACATGGAGGTCGCTGCCGCGGCTGCGGAACGGGCATTGCTGCACGGGTACGCGCTGGTGCTCGTCCCGCCGATGGAGTCGGGATCTGGCCTGGAGACGGTCGACATCGATGGCGCCATCGTCGTCGAGCCCGAACGGGAAGACCCGGTTGTCGCGCAGCTACGGTCGCGGGGTCTGCCGTACGTCACCCTCGGGCGACAGCTCGGCGCGCCCGACGACGTCGCGAGCGTCGACCTGCACGGGACCGAGGTGATGGACCTGCTGCTGGGGCACCTCCGTGAGCAGGGCGCGCGTCGGCCCGCGCTGCTCGTCGGCTCCGGCGAGCGGCAGGCGTTCGCCGATGAGCGCGCGGCATACGAACGGCTCGCTGCCGAGCACGGCTGGCAACCGATCGTAGCTACGGCTCCGCTCGAACACGGCGAGCAGGCGGGCTACGACCGCTGCGCCGAGCTGTTGCGCGACCATCCGGAGATCGACGCGGTCTGCGCCATGGTCGACACCTTCGCTGTCGGTGCGGTCCGGGCTATTCGGGACAGCGGCCGCGACGTCCCCGGCGACGTCATGGTCGTCACCCGTTATGACGGCCCACGAGCCAGGACCTGCGAGCCGCCACTGACGGCGGTGAACCTGCACCTGGCCGTCGCGGCGGACGACGCCGTCGAACTGTTGCTCGCCCGGCTGCGGGGCGAGCAAGGCCGCGCGGTCACGGTGCCGCCCCCCGAGGTGGTGGTCAGGGCGTCCTCGCAGCGGATCACAGCCCGATCATGAGCGCCGCGCCGGACACCGCCGCGAAGACCAAAACCAGCAGACGCATGCGCGCGGCATCGATGTGGCGGTGTGTCAGCTTGCTCAGCCATGCCCCGATCGCAAGTGCGGGCAGCACCGGCAGGATCGGTGCCAGCTGATCGAGGTGCGCCTGCCCGGTGCCGAACAGCAATGTCAGCGAGGCGACCTCGCCTGCGAGGAAACACGCGGCGACGGTGGCGCGCAGCTCCGCGGGCGGGCGGTGCTGGTACACCAGCGCCAGCGGCGGGCCGCCCACCCCTGTCGCGGTTTCGGTGATGCCGGTGACGGCGCCTGCCCCGAGGTACGCGCGGTAGCCGGGGGTGAACGACGGCGCCGCGATGCTGACCACCACCGCGAGCACCGTCGCCGCACCGACGAGCACCCCAAGATGGTGTTCCGGGATCGCGACAAGCAGGAGTACCCCGCACGGCGTCGCTCCCAGCCGGGCCACCGTGATCCAGCCCGCGCCGCGCAGGTCGAGCGCGGTGCGTTCGCGCCACAGCACGTAGCCGTTCAGCGGGATCATCACGGCGAGCAGGAACACCGGAAGCAGGCCGGGGGAGACGATGCCGATCACCGGCGCCACGATCAGGGCGAACCCCAGCCCGCTCGAACCCTGGACGAAGGCGGCAACGGCGACCGTCACCGCGATCGCCGTCAGCACGGCGAGGCTCACGGCTCCCCTTTCCTTGCCCAGTGTTCGGCGGAGGTCGGGTGGGCCCGAGTGATCCCGGCCCTGCCGACGACATCGGCCGCGGCCTTGGACGCCTGGTCTACCAACGCCGGTCCGTCCCAGTCGAGCGGCCATCCCCGCCACAGCCGGACGTCACCCGCGACGACGACGGCGGTGAGTTGCGCGCTGCCTGCGAGGCGGACCAACTGCCATGGGACGTCACAGCCGGGGCGTAGCTCGGGGGCCGCCAGGTCGACCAGCAGGAAGTCGGCGGCCTTGCCCACCGCGATCTCGCCGGTCACCGCACCGAGGCCGACGGCGTCAGCACCAGACCGGGTGGCGTGGTCGAGCCAGGTCAACCCACCACCGCAGGATGAGTCACCCACCGCCATGCCATGCCCGATGCGCTGCGCGGTCTCGGCGGCATCCAGCAGCCGGAAGCCGTCGCCCCTTGTGCCGTCGGTGCCGAGGCCGAACCGGATTCCCAGCTCGCGCATCATCAGCGCGGGCGCGACCGCGTTGCCTTTCCACGCGCTGGCGACCGGGTTGTAGCTGATCGCCGCACCGCTGTCACGGAGCAGCCGCAGCTCGGCCGGTGTCACGAGGGTGGCGTGCGCCCCCAGCAGTTGGGGGCCGAGCACGCCGAGCTGGTGCAGGTACTCGATCGGCCGCAGCCCGCGCTGGACCAGGCACCGCTCGACCCCGGCCAGGTGCTCGTTGACGTGGATCTGCACCACGGCTCCGGCCTCGGCCGCCAGCGCCGCCGTCGTTCGCAGCGTCCGCTCGGTCGCGGCCTCGGGCACTGCGATGGCCAGCGACGGATGCACCAGCTCATCGGAGGCATATGTGGCGAGGTGTCGCTCGGCCACGTCGTGCTTCGCTGGAGCGCCGTCGGCGTCGTTGCAGGTCAGGCCGAGGATGCAGCGCAGGCCCGCCTCCCTGGTGGCCGTGGCGATGACGTCGACGTCGACGGGTGCGCGGGTGCCCGCCTCCGCGACGGTGGTGAAGCCGCCACGCAGCGACTGCAACGCAGCGAGCTTCGCCGACAGATACGCGGTGTCGTCGTCAAGGGCGTGCTCCAGCGGTACCCACACTCGGCGGAAGATCTCGGACGGCTCGCCGAACGCGAGCGCGCCACCGAGGCTTTGTGTCAGGTGGTGGTGCGTGTCGACGAACCCCGGCATGAGCAGGTGCCCGTCCAGCCGGCGAGGTGTCAGTGACGGGAACTGCGGCCGCACTTCCTCGGCAGGACCCACTGCGGCGAACCGGCCGTCGGCGACCACAACAGCGTGGCCGCCGACGGCGCCACCTGGCACCAGCACTTGTTCGGGTAGCAGCAGTGCGGTGCCATCACCCAGGACGTCGGGCGTGAGGTCGGTCATCGCTCGCCGTCCTGTTCCATCGCGTGACCGGTTCGTGCGTGGACCGTTTCGGTGGGCAGGGGAGCAGCCGAGGCGTGCTGCCCATCCGGAACCGGTCCGCCGTTCTGCGACGGAACGTCTGTGGTGTCCGGCCCGGCCTCCGGGCCGTACAGCTTGGGGCGCAGGTGGTGGAACACCGCGTTGAGTAGCACCGCGGTGAGCGTCCCCATGGCCACGCCACTTTCCAGCAGGATCCGGGCGTTCGTCGGGAAGGCCGAGTACATGTCCGGGATCAGCACCGGGAGGAACCCGATGGACAGGGCCGTTCCGACGATGAACGTGTTGGTGTGGTCGTTCACCGCGGCACGATGCAGCATCTGTACGCCGAGGACGGTGACGACGCCGAACACCAGCACAGCGGTGCCGCCGACGACCGCGGACGGGATCGCCGTGATCGCCGCCGTGACGGGCGCGAAGAACCCGATGAGGATCAACATGACACCCGCGGCCACGGTGACGTAGCGGCTGCGCACGCCGGTGACCCGCACGATGCCGATGTTCTCCCCACTGCAGACCATCAGCGGGGTACCGAAGATGCCGCCGGTGAGCGAGGTGAGCGCCTCGGCCCTGATGGTCTTCGGTGCGTCGCGGCGGGTCACGATCTTCTTGCCGACCGCCTCGCCGTTGATCACGGTCTGGCCGGTGGTCTCTGCCATGGAGGCGAAGCTGTAGATCAGCAGCGGCAGCGACGCGAGCAGGCTGAACTCGGGAACGCCGAACGGGAACGGCTGCGGCGCCTGCAGCAGTGTGTCGGCGGCGGTGTCGCCGAACTCCGTCGCACCGACCGTGATGGCGAGCACGGTGCCCGCGATGAAGCCGATCATGACGGCGATCTGCCTTGCGAAGCCGGTGAACAGCCAGAAGGCGGCGACGGTGAAGCCGATGGTGGCCAGCCCGAGCAGCAGGTTGCCGGGGTCGCCGAACTCGGGCGTGTCCGGCCTGCCGGTGATCAGGAAGCCGCTGATCTTCACCAGGTTCACGCCGACGATCACGATCATCACGCCGATGACCAGCGGCGGGAAGAACTTCAGTAATCGCGCGAACAGCGGCAGGATGACCAGGTAGAAGATCGACGTCATGATCACGGCGCCGACCGCGGTCTGCACACCGTGTTCCTCCGCGATCGCGATGAACAGGATGACCGGAGCGCCGCCGGGCAACATGACGAACGGCAGCTTCACCCCGATCTTCCAGGGCCCGAGGGACTGCAACAGCGACCCGATACCGCTGAGCACGAACGCTGCCGCGAGCAGGTTGGCGGTCAGTGGGGTGGACAGGTCGAGCGCGGCGCTCACGATGAAGACGCTGGAGATGGGTGCCGCCGCCATCACGAGCACGTGCTGCACGCCGAAGAGGACGAGCTTGCCGAACGGACGGTACTCGTCAACGGGATGGCGTGACGGTGGGGTTGACGGCTGGGTTGACACAGACATATCGAGCTCCATTCGGCTCGTATCCGGATCGGAAAGCGAGAGCGCCGGCTGCCCTCTGTGACCAAATCGATTTGTCCGTGAGTTTATGACTCAGCTCACAGGTAAGTCAAGATGCAAAATCGAATCCCGGAATCACATGTCCGCGAAGTGGAATATGATGGCTAGTCTGTTCGGGAAGGTGCAGCGGAAGTTCTACGGAAGTGCAGCGGAAGTTCTACACTTGGCTCTAGAACATGCGTTCGACGCTGGTGTAGTGTTGTGGGTATGACCAGCGTAAACACCTCGCTCCCCGCGCCCGGCCCGCTGGGTTGGTGGCGGGCCCCGGATGCTGATCTGGCTGCTGCGTTGCGGTCGGCTGAGGAGTTGCGGAATCAGGTTGAGGCCACTGAGGCGGCGGTGCTGGCGGAGATGCACTCGCGGGGGGTGTTCGCCACCTACGGCTACAGCTCGTTGGTGACGCTGCAACGCGATTTACTGCGGGTCAGTACCGCCGAAGCCAAAAAGCGCGCCCAGCGCGCCCAACGGCTGCACTCGACCCGCGAGGGTACGCACGAGAAGGCC
>WHTY01000020.1 GCA_009377475.1 Actinophytocola sp. | reverse complement strand
GGTCTCCCGATCCGAGAAATCATGCAAGGTCTGCAGCACCAGGATCGAGGCCATCACCGACGCCGGGATCGACGGCCTGCCCTTACCCGAGGGGAACAGATCCTCAAACTCCCCATCGGGAAACACATCCTGGCGATGCTCGGCCAAGAACTCGAACATGCTGCCCTCGGCGACCAGATGACCCACCAGAGCCTGCGCGTCCAACAGTTCCCGATCCACCCGCTCAACGCCCTGCATGGACCGATTCTCCCAGCTCAAACGCACAATCCGGGACGACACGCCGATTATTCAGCGCCCTCCTAGAGCGTGACGCCGACGATTCCGAGCCAGTGACCTGCTTCCGCGCCCAGGCGCAATTGCCACAATTCGGAGCGCTGCACGGCGTTTTCCCTGGTCCGGAGGACGTAGGGGGGCGGGCGGGGTGCGCGGTCGTGCCAGAATTGCCCCTGCGACTGGTCCACTCGCGCGGTGGTGAACCGCGCGGTGTGCGCCATCCGCCTCACAGCGAACGCGGCTGAGTGCTGCGCTCTCGATCAGCTGAGTACAGAAAACTGTCCGGGAAACTCTCCGCCGCGAGCACCTTCCCGACGAAGATCGTCGCGGTTCGGGTGATCTCCGCCGCCTTCACCTGGGCGACGATGTCGCCGAGCGTGCCGCGCACGACGCGCTCGGCCGGCTGGCTGGCGTTGGCGACGACCGCGACCGGGCAGTCCGCGCCGTAGTGCGGCAGCAGCTCCTCGACCACCTGCTCGATCCGTCCGATCGCCAAGTGCAGCGCGAGCGTGGCCCCGCTCGCGGCGAACGTCGTCAGGTTCTCGCCCTCCGGCATGCTGGTCGAGCGCGCCTGCGCCCGCGTGATCACCAGGCTCTGCCCGACCGTCGGCACCGTGAGCTCGCGCCCCAACGTCGCGGCGGCGGCGGAGAAAGCGGGCACACCCGGCGTCACCTGGTACGGCACACCCGCCGCGTCCAGACGACGCATTTGCTCCGCAACGGCGCTGTAGACGGCGGGGTCCCCGGAGCACAACCGCGCGACGTCGTGGCCCTGCTCGGACGCCGCGACCAGCTCCGCGATGATCTCCTCCAGCGTCAGCGATGCCGTGTCGACGGTCCGCGCGCCCTCCGGGCAGTGGGCGAGCAGGTCAGTCGGCGTCAGGCTGCCGGGGTAGAGGCACACCGGGCAGCGCGAGAGCAGGTCCCTGCCGCGCACCGTGATCAGGTCGGCCGCGCCGGGACCCGCGCCGATGAAATGCACCGTTCCCTGGTTCGTCACAGACCCATCGTGCCCCAACGACGTGCCGCGCCCCGGCGGGGCCCGCACGACGTGATCCAGCACCCTCACACGGGACGTCGCGGCTGCGCCCAGCCGAACGTCAGCTCCACCGCCCGCTGCCAGTTCGCGTACTCCGCCGCCCTACGCTCGGCGTCCAGCTGCGGCAGCCACCGCGCGGCGAGGTGCCAGTTGCGCCGCAGCCCTTCAAGATCGGGCCAGAACCCGACGCCCAACCCCGCCGCGTACGCCGCGCCCAGCGACACAGTCTCCGCCACGATCGGCCGCATCACCGGGATGTCGAGGACGTCGGCGATGAACTGCATCAGCAGGTGGTCGGCCGTCATGCCGCCGTCGACCCGCAGGGTGGACGCCGTGAGCCCGGAGTCGGCGTTCATCGCGTCCACCACCTCGCGGGTCTGCCACCCGGTCGCCTCAAGCACCGCCCGCGCCAGGTGTCCCTTGGTGATGTACGACGTCAGCCCGACGATGATGCCGCGCGCCTCGCTGTGCCAGTGCGGCGCGAACAGCCCGGAGAATGCGGGCACGATGTAGCAGCCGCCGTTGTCGTCGACCGTCCGCGCCAGTGTCTCGATCTCCGGCGCGCTGTTGATGAGCCCGAGGCTGTCGCGGATCCACTGGACCAGCGACCCGGTGACCGCGATCGGCCCTTCCAGCGCGTACACCGCAGGTTCGCCGCCGAGCTGGTAGCCGATCGTCGTCAGCAAGCCATGGGTGGAACGCACCAGCTCGCGGCCGGTGTTCATCAGCAGGAAGCTGCCGGTGCCGTAGGTGCACTTGGTCTCGCCGCGCGCGAAGCACGTCTGGCCGAACAACGCCGCGTGCTGGTCGCCAAGCGCCGCCGCGATCCGCAAGCCGGGCACCACCCGCGTCGTCTGGCCGAAGTCCGCTGTGGACGGTCGGATCTCCGGCAGCATCCGCTTCGGAATGTCGAAAAAGGACAGCAGCTCGTCGTCCCACGCCAGGATGGCGAGGTTCATCAGCAGCGTGCGACTGGCGTTGGTGACGTCGGTGACGTGCAGCCCGCCGTCCACGCCGCCGGTGAGGTTCCAGATCAGCCAGGTCTCCATCGTGCCGAACAGCACGTCGCCGCGTTCGGCGCGGTCGCGCAGCCCGGGCACGTTGTCCAGCAGCCACCGCAGCCGAGGCGCGGCGAAGTACGTCGCCAGCGGCAGCCCGCAGCGCTCCCGCACCTGTTCTGCGTCCGGCTTGCGCTCGAACTCCCGCACCAGCTCCTCGGTGCGGACGTCCTGCCACACGATCGCCCGCCCGACGGGCGCTCCGGTGCGCCGGTCCCACACCACGGTCGTCTCACGCTGGTTCGCGATCCCCAACGCCATCACCTGATCGGCGGAGATCCCGGCGTCGGCCAGCGCGCGGGGCACGATCCGGTCGACGTTGCGCCAGATCTCGACGGCGTCCTGCTCGACCCAGCCCGGCTGCGGGAAGTACTGCTGCTGCTCGCGCTGCGCCACCGACACCAGTCGGGCGCGCTGGTCGAACAGGATGCACCGGGTCGACGTGGTGCCCTGGTCGATCGCCATCACATAGCGTTGCGTCATCGCGTGTCCCTCCCCATTACGCGACATCCTCGCGCAGCGCGCCAGGGCTGTCAGCGGCCCGCGCCGAGATCCCGCGACACCGAGCGGGCGGCGTTGCGGACATGGGTGACCAGTTCGGGCCTCGGCCGCAGCCGTCCGTCGCAGAGCCGATCCGCCGGTCCGGTGATGCCGATCGCGCCGACGACGAGGCCGCCGTAGGAGCGGATGGGCGCGGCGATGCCCGCCTCGCCCGGCATGAACTCCTCGGCTTCTCCCGCCCAGCCCTGCTCCCTGACCTGGGCCAACGCGCGGGTGAGCGCCGTCGCGTTGACGACGGTGCGTCGGGTGAGCGACGGCAGCTCGGCACGCTGTGTCTCGGCGGCGAGGTCGGCGTCGTAGGCGAGCAACACCTTGCCGAGCGCGGTCGCGTGCAGCGGCAACAACGTCCCGACGTCGAGCGTTTGCAGCGTGTCGTCCGGGCGGAAGACGTGATGCACCACCATGACGTTGCCCTCGAGCGACGTGCCGATCCGCACCGCCTCGCCGCTGCGTGCCGCCAGCGCGTCGGCCCAGTTGATCGCGCGGGACCGCAGCTCGTTGACGTCGAGGTAGCTGGTGCCGAGATGCAGCAGCGCCGCGCCGAGTTGGTACTTGCCGGTCGCGGCGTCCTGTTCGACGAAGCCGACCCCTTGCAGCGTGCGGAGGATGCCGTGCGCGGTGCCCTTGGCGAGGTCGAGCGACGCGGCGATCTCGCCGACGCCGAGGCGCCCCGAACCGCGCGCGAGCAGCCGCAGGATGGCGGCGGCGCGTTCGATGGCTTGGACCGGCCCAGGCATGCGTCGCAACGTATCCGGAAACTCGTGATTCGACAATGTCGAACGCCGGGTGACAGCGGCGTGAACGCACTGGCAACGGCGGTGAGCTGGGTCATAGTTACCTCCACGATCGGTGGAGGTTAACCACGTCCACTCGCAGCGGCCAGCAGCCGCGTTCAGCATTGTCGAACGACGCCCGTAGAGCGGAACGGGCCGCGTCCCTACCGTCAGAGCGCACTGAGACCTGCAATGGAGGAGGAAACATGGGGCTCGGCACGGTCTTCGTGAGCGAAGTGCTCGGTACCGGCATGCTGATCCTGCTCGGCTCGGGCGTGGTCGCCAACGTGTTGCTGACCAAGTCCAAGGGCGTCGACGGCGGCTGGCTGCTGATCAACTTCGGCTGGGGCCTCGCGGTGATGGCCGGGGTGTTCGTCGCCTACAAGTCAGGCGGCCACATCAACCCGGCGGTCACGTTCGGGATCCTGGTGAGCGGTGCGGAGGAGTACGCGGGCGGCGTCGCCGTCAGCTTCGCGTCCACCGTGGTCTACATCGCAGGTCAGATGATCGGCGCGTTCCTGGGCGCGTGCGTCGCGTTCCTGGCGTACAAGAACCACTTCGACGCCGACGAGGACGAGGAGAAGAAGCTCGCGGTGTTCTCAACGGGCCCGGCGATCCGCAACTACCGGTGGAACTTCGTCACCGAGGTGATCGGGACGTTCGTGCTGGTCGTCGTGGTGCTGTCGTTCGCGGGCACACCGCATGGGCTCGGCCCGGCGGCCGTCGCGCTGCTCGTCGTCGGCATCGGCGCATCCCTCGGCGGCCCCACCGGCTACGCCATCAACCCCGCCCGTGACCTCGGTCCCCGCATCGCCCACGCGGTGCTGCCCACCGGTTACAAGGGCGGCGAGCCTGCCGCTACCCCGGACACTGTCGCCGCGTCGGCGGGCCCGGGCACGATGCGCACCCCGACGCGCAAGAGCTCCGACTGGAGCTACGCCTGGATCCCGGTGCTCGCTCCGCTCGTCGGCGGTGGCCTTGCCGGCCTGGCTTCCACACTGTTGTTCTGATCCCACCACGCACGACCGGTTCGCACTCCGCACTGAGAGGACGACGATGAGCGACTACATCGGCGCGATCGACCAGGGAACCACGAGCACCCGCTTCATGGTGTTCGACCACGGCGGCAACGAGATCGCCCGCCATCAGCTCGAACACGAGCAGATCCTGCCGCAGGCGGGGTGGGTGGAGCACAACCCGACCGAGATCTGGGAGCGCACCCGCGCGGTCATCCAGAGCACCCTCACCAAGGCGAGCCTGAACGCCAGCGACCTCGCCGCCGTCGGCGTCACCAACCAGCGTGAAACCACGGTGGTGTGGAATCGCCGGACCGGGCGGCCGTACTGCAACGCGATCGTGTGGCAGGACACCCGCACCGACCGCATCGCCGCCGACCTGGAACGCGCCGGTCACGGCGAGACCATCCGCCGCAAGGCGGGTCTGCCGCCCGCGACGTACTTCTCCGGCGGCAAGTTGCGCTGGATTCTGGACAACGTGCCCGGCGTCGCTGAAGACGCCGAGAAGGGCGATGCGCTGTTCGGCACCACCGACTCCTGGCTGCTGTGGAACCTCACCGGCGGTGTCGACGGCGGCAAGCACGTCACCGACGTCACCAACGCCAGCCGCACCATGCTGATGGACCTGGAGACCTGCGACTGGGACGACGAGCTGCTGTCGATCTTCGGCGTGCCGCGCGCGATGTTGCCGCGCATCCTGCCGTCGTCCAATCCGGACTTCTTCGGCACCACCCGCGCGGACGGGCCGTTCGGCGGCGAGATCCCACTCGCCGGGATCCTCGGTGACCAGCAGGCGGCCACCGTCGGGCAGGTGTGTTTCCGGCCGGGCGAGGCGAAGAACACCTACGGCACCGGCAACTTCCTGCTGCTCAACACCGGCACCGAGATCGTGCGTTCGGAGCACGGCCTGCTCACCACGGTCTGCTACCAGTTCGGCGACGCGAAACCGACCTACGCGCTGGAGGGCTCCATCGCGGTCACCGGGTCGGCGGTGCAGTGGCTGCGCGACCAGCTCGGGATCATCTCCGGGGCGGAGCAGAGCGAGTCGCTGGCCAGCCAGGTCACCGACAACGGCGGGGTGTACTTCGTGCCCGCGTTCTCGGGACTGTTCGCGCCGTACTGGCGGTCAGACGCGCGCGGCGCGATCGTCGGACTCTCCCGCTACAGCACGAACGCGCACGTCGCACGGGCCACGCTGGAGTCGATCTGCTACCAGACTCGCGACGTCGTCGACGCGATGCAGGCCGACTCCGGCGTCACCCTCGACGTCCTGCGGGTGGACGGCGGCGTCACCGCGAACAGCCTGTGCATGCAGATCCAGGCGGACATCCTCGGCGTGCCGGTGTCGCGGCCGGTGGTCGCGGAGACCACCGCGCTCGGCGCGGCCTACGCGGCGGGGCTCGCGGTCGGCTTCTGGAACACGCCTGAGGAACTGGTCCAGAACTGGAACGAGGACGTCCGCTGGCAGCCCACCTGGAGCGACGAGCAGCGTGAGCGCGGCTACGCGCGCTGGAAGAAGGCGGTCGAGCGCACCTTCGACTGGATCGACGTCGACGAGTAGAGGAGTCCATTGTGGCCAAAAGACTGGACCCGGCTTACCGCGCGTCGGCGTTGCGCACCCTCGGCGAGGACGAGATCGACGTCCTGGTCATCGGCGGCGGCGTCGTCGGCGCGGGGGCCGCGTTGGACGCCGCGTCGCGTGGCCTGTCGGTCACGCTGGTCGAGGCGCGGGACTGGGCGGCGGGGACGTCGAGCCGTTCCAGCAAGCTGATCCACGGCGGGTTGCGCTACCTGGAGCAGCGTGACTTCGCGCTGGTGCGGGAGGCGTTGAAGGAACGCGGGCTGCTGCTGCACAAGCTCGCGCCGCACCTGGTGCGGCCGGTGCCGTTCCTGTTCCCGCTGCGGCACCGGGTGTGGGAGCGGGCCTACGTCGGCGCGGGCGTCGCGCTCTACGACACCATCGGCGGTGCGCGCGCCTTGCCCGCGCACCGGCACCTGTCCCGTAGCGCCGCGCTCGACCTCGCGCCGTCGCTGGACCCGGAGGCGCTGACCGGCGCGATCCGCTACTACGACGCCCAGGTGGACGACGCCCGGCACACCATGATGCTCGGCCGCACCGCCGCCCAGCACGGCGCGACGGTGCTCACCCGAACGAAGGTCGTCGGGCTGTTGCGCGACGGCGCGCGGGTCGTCGGAGCGAGGGTGGTCGACGCCGAGTCCGGCGCGGAGTACGCGGTGTGCGCGCGGCGCGTCATCAGCGCGACCGGCGTGTGGACCGACGAGATGCACGAGCTGACCGGCGTACCGAGCCCGTTCCGGGTGCGGATGTCGAAGGGCGTGCACCTGCTCGTTCCCCGCGACCGCATCCAGTTGGAGACGGGGCTCATCACGACCACCGAGAAGAGTGTGCTGTTCGTCATCCCGTGGGGTGAGCACTGGATCATCGGCACGACGGACACCGAGTGGACGTTGGACCGCGACCACCCCGCCGCGAGCAAGTCCGATGTGGACTACCTGCTCGAGCAGGTCAACGCCGTGCTGCGCGAGCCGCTGACCACGGTCGACGTCGACGGCGTCTACGCGGGGCTCCGGCCGTTGCTGTCCGGCGAGTCGGACGACACCGCGCAGCTCTCGCGGGAGCACGCCGTCGCTGAGCCCGCGCCGGGGCTGTTCGTCATCGCGGGTGGCAAGTACACGACCTACCGGGTGATGGCTGCCGACGTTGTGAACGCCGCCGCGCGCGGCCTCGGTCGCGCGGTCGCGCCGTCGGTGACGGAACACTTGCCGATCCTGGGCGCGGTCGGCTACCACGAGCTGCGGGACGATCGGGAGAGCGTGGCGCAACGTCACGGGCTTTCGGTGTCCACAGTGGAGCGTCTGCTCGGCCGCTACGGGTCGGCGGTCACCGACCTGTTCGGACTCATCGATCGCGAGCCGCGCCTCGCCGAGCCGATCCCCGGCGCCGAGGGCTACCTCAAGGTCGAGGCGGTCTACGCCGTCACCCACGAGGGCGCGCTGCACCTTGACGACGTCCTCACGCGGCGGACGCGGATCTCGATCGAAGCGCCCGATCGGGGAGTGGCCGCCGCGGCGGAGGTCGCCCACCTGGTCGCACCGCACCTGGGCTGGGGGTCCGGTGCGTTGCGCCGGGAGGTGGCCTGTTACCGCGAACGGGTGCACGCCGAACGGTCCGCGCAGGAGGCCGTCGACGACGATGCCGCGAACGCCGCGCGACTGACGGCGCCGGACGTCGTCGCGGCGACGTAGGTGCGGATCACGGGACGGAACCGGCGCGGAGCGCCTACAGTCGGGGACGTGACTGAGCCTCGCTGGTGCTACCTGACCGATATGGACGGCGTGATGGTGCGCGAGGAGCACCTCGTGCCCGGCGCGGACGAGTTCCTGGCCGAGTTGCGCGGCAACGGGATCCCGTTCCTGGTGCTGACGAACAACTCGATCTACACGCCGCGTGACCTGCGAGCGCGCCTGCTGCGCACCGGGCTGGACGTGCCGGAGGAGTCGATCTGGACGTCCGCGCTGGCCACGGCGCAGTTCCTCGACGCGCAACGGCCGAACGGCTCGGCGTTCGTGATCGGGGAGGCCGGGCTGACGACGGCGCTGCACGAGACCGGGTACGTGATGACCGACTCGGACCCGGACTACGTCGTGCTCGGCGAAACCCGCACGTACAGCTTCACCGCCATCACCAAGGCGGTGCGGCTGATCGAGGGCGGCGCGCGGTTCATCGCCACCAACCCGGACCCCACCGGCCCCAGCGTGGAGGGCTCGCTGCCCGCCACGGGGTCGGTGGCGGCGCTGATCGAGCGGGCCACCGGGGTGAAGCCGTACTTCGTCGGCAAGCCGAACCCGTTGATGATGCGCTCGGCGCTGAACAACCTCGGCGCGCACTCGGAGAGCACGATCATGATCGGCGACCGCATGGACACCGACGTCCACGCCGGGGTGGAGGCCGGGTTGCAGACGGTGCTGGTGCTGTCCGGGATCTCGACGGCGGAGTCGGCGGGGCGGTATCCGTACCGGCCGACGGCGATCCTCGACTCGGTGGCGGACCTCCTCGGCCGGACCAAGGACCCCTTCGCCGAGGCCTAGTCGCGAGTCTCACCTTATTTGGCGCGAGTCTCACCGAGCGTGCCGCGAGTCTCACCTTATTTGGCGAGTCCCAGGAAACCGGTGGCGCGTGTTCCGACTCTGGTGGCTTCCCGGCGCTGGGCGGTGCAACTCGCGGCAAACAAGGTGAAACTCAGTCCGATTACGGTGAGACTCGCGCCGAACAGGGTGTGACTCGCGGAGCGGTGGCGCGGTGCTAGCGGGTCAGGCTCCATTGCGTCACCGTGCGGGCCGGTTGCCAGGCGGTGAAGCCGCCGAGACCGGAGGCGTGCTCGACGGCGATGCGCGTCAGCTCCCCGCCGTGCTCCTGGTACGCCGCCGCCAACGCCCCTTCGGACTCCAGCGTCACCCCGTGCGCGACTAGCCGTCCGCCCGGCGCGAGCCGCTGCACGCACGTCGTCAGCACGCCGGGCGCACTCACCCCGCCGCCCACGAAGATCGCGTCGGGAGCCTCGTCGCGCGCCAGCACGTCGGGGGCCGACCCCACGACGACCTCCAACTCCGGGACGCCGAGGCGTTCGGCGTTGCGGGTGATGCGCGCGGCGCGATCGTCGTTGCGCTCGAACGCGACGGCCCGCGTCGATGAGTGCGCGCGCAGCCACTCGATCGCGACGCTGCCCGCGCCCGCCCCGACGTCCCACAGCAGTTGCCCCGACATCGGCGCCAGCCGGGCGAGCGCGCTCGCCCGCAGGTCGCGCTTGGTGAGCTGGCCGTCGTGCTCGAACGCGTCGTCCGGCAACCCGCCGACCAGCGACAACGGCCGCGTGCTCTGATCGGCGCGGCATTCGACCGCGACGACGTTCAGCGGCGGACTGTCGCCGCCCTGCCAGGCGTTGGCGACACCGGAGGCGCGTGACTCGTCGTCCGCGCCGAGGTTGGCCAACACCGTGAGCGTGCTCGCGCCGTAGCCGCGTGCGGTGAGCAGGTCGGCGACCCGCCCGGGCGTCGTGCCGTCAGACGATAGGACCAGCAGCCGCGCACCGGGCGCGAGCGCGCGGGCGACGCGGTGGACGTTGCGGCCGACGGCGCTGACCACCTCCGTCTCCTCGAACGACCACCCGAGCTGTGCCCGCGCCAGCGTGACGGACGACACCCCAGGCAGCACCCGCACCCGTCCTGCGCCGAGCTTGCGGATCAGCGTGGTGCCGATCCCGGACAGCAGCGGATCGCCGCTGGCCAGCACGCACACGCGACGTTCGGCGTGTTCCGCGAGCAGCGCGTCGAGCTGGGGGAGCAGGGGGCTCGGCCACGGCAACCGCTTCGCGCGGATGTCCGGGAGTAGCGCGAGCTGGCGGTCGCTACCGAGCAGCACGTCGGCATCGACCACGGCGGTGCGCGCGTCGGCGGACAGCCCGTCCCAGCCGTCCGCGCCGATACCCACGACGTCGATCACGCCGCGTTCCTCCGCCAATGCCACGTTCGCACGGTAGCCGAGCGGGCGGGTGGTGCTACGAAGGGCTTCTTACTTGCGCCAGACGCAAGTAAGAAGCCCTTCGTAGCACCACGCACACCCCGCCTCGCGACACCGTGTGGGATGATGCCGTGTCGACGGCTGCTGAGGAACCCGGTGTGAGTCCGGGGCGGTCCCGCCACTGTCACCTGCCGTGCGCAGGGAGCCAGAACGTCGGTAGTCGTTGCCTGTGCCGGGGCTTTCCCGGACGGGCGAGGCTGAAGCGGACGTGGACATCCGCTGATAGCGAAGGAGCCTGTGTGCGACCGTTCCCCTTCACCGCCGTCGTCGGCATGGCCGACCTGCGCCTCGCGCTCGTGCTCTCTGCGGTGTCGCCCGCGGTGGGTGGCGTGCTGGTGCGCGGCGAGAAAGGCACCGCGAAGTCGACCATGGTCCGCGCGCTCGCGGGGCTGCTGCCCGGCGTGGACGCCGTCGACGCGTGCCGGTTCTCCTGCGACCCGGCCGCGCCCGACCCGGCCTGTCCCGACGGCCCCCACCCCGAGGGCGCGGCGTCGCACCACCGCCCCGCACGCCTGGTGGAGCTGCCGGTCGGCGCCGCCGAGGACCGCGTCGTCGGGTCGCTGAACCTGGAACGCGCACTCGGCGAGGGTGTCACCGACTACCAGCCCGGCCTGCTGGCGTCCGCGCACCGGGGCCTGCTCTACGTCGATGAGGTGAACCTGCTGCACGACCACCTGGTCGACGTCCTCCTCGACGCCGCAGCGATGGGGCGCGCGACGGTCGAGCGCGAGGGCGTCTCGGTCTCCCACGCCGCCCGGTTCGTGCTGATCGGCACCATGAACCCCGAGGAAGGCGAGCTGCGGCCGCAGTTGCTGGACCGGTTCGGTCTCACCGTGGAGGTCGCCAGCAGCCGGGACGCCGCCGAGCGCGTCGAGGTCGTCAAACGCCGCATGGCGTACGAGGCCGACCCGGACGGCTTCGCCGCGCGGTACGCCGACGACGAGGCCGCGCTCGCCACCCGCATCGCCGACGCCAAGCAACTGCTGCCGTCGGTGACGTTGTCCGACGACGCGCTGCTGCAGATCGCCGAGGTCTGCGCCGCGTTCGAGGTGGACGGCATGCGCGCCGACATCGTCACCGCCCGCACCGCCGTCGCGCACGCCGCCTGGGCGGGCCGGACCGACGTGACCACCGAAGACGTCCGGGTCGCGGCCCGGCTGGCGCTGCCGCACCGCCGCAGGCGCAACCCGTTCGACGCGCCCGGCATCGACGACGAACAACTCGAGCAGGCCCTCGACCAGCACGCCAACCACGCCGACGGGCCCGACGGCCCCGATGACGACGGCCCAGGCTCCGGCTCGGCACCGCCCGAGGAACCCAGCACCAACGGCGACGCGAGCGGCAACGGCCAAGTCAGCGGCCAGCAGGGCTCCGACGACTCCGAAGGCCAGCGGGAGCGGACGGTCGGCGCGGGCAGCCCCTACCGGGCGCGGCTGCTGTCGATCTCCGGCAACGGCGCGGGTGAGCTGGGCAAACGCTCGCGCGCGATCACCGAGTCCGGCCGCACCATCGGCGCGCTGCCGTCCGGGGTTCGCTCCGGCTCCGCGCACCTCGTCGCGACGCTGCACGCTGCCGCTCCGCACCAAGCCGCGCGTGGCGCACTCGGCGGCAGGCCCCGCATCCAGGCGCGCGACCTGCGCTACGCGCTGCGCGAGGGCCGCGAGGGCAACCTGGTGCTGTTCTGCGTGGACGCCTCTGGCTCCATGGGCGCGCGCGAGCGGATGCGCGAGGTCAAGTCCGCAGTGCTGTCGCTGCTCCTGGACGCCTACCAGCGCCGCGACAAGGTCGGCCTGGTCACCTTCCGCCGGGGCGAAGCCGAGCTCGCGCTGCCCCCGACGTCCAGCGTCGAGGCAGCGGCCAAGCGACTGGAGGCGTTGCCGACCGGCGGCAGGACCCCGCTCGCGGAGGGCCTGCTGAAGTCCACCGACGCCCTGCGAGTGGAGGCACTGCGCGATCCGAAGCGCAGGCCGCTGCTGGTCGTCGTCACCGACGGCAGGGCCACCCACGGTCCCGATCCGGTCGCGCGTTCGCACGCCGCCGCCGGATTGGTCGCCAACAACGGCGTCGCCAGCGTCGTCATGGACTGCGAGACCGGCCGGATGCGCCTCGGGCTCGCGGCCGAACTGGCGCAACGGCTCGGCGGCGAGCACGTGCCGCTGGGTGAGGTCGCAGCCGACACGCTTGCCGGCGAGGTCCGCGTTCGCACGATGGGAAGGGCAGCCTGATGCCGAAAGGACAGCCAGACGTCGTACCCAACGATGGTCTGACCACCCGACAGCGTCGCAACCGCCCGATTTTCGCGGTGCACACCGGGCCGATGAAGGGCAAATCGACCGCCGCGTTCGGCATGGCGATGCGGGCGTGGAACCAGGGCTGGTCGATCGGGGTGTTCCAGTTCGTCAAGTCCGCCAAGTGGCGCGTCGGCGAGGAGTCGGCGTTGCGCGCGCTCGGCGAGGTGCACGAGAACACCGGCCAGGGCGGCCCCGTCGAATGGCACAAGATGGGTGCGGGCTGGAGCTGGTCCCGCAAGAAGGGCACCGAACAGGACCACGCCGCCGACGCGCGCGAGGGCTGGGAGGAGATCAAGCGTAGGATCGCCGTCCAGCAGCACGACTTCTATGTGCTGGATGAGTTCAGCTACGTGCTGCACTGGGGCTGGGTGGACGTCGATGATGTGGTCAAGACGATCACCGAGCGCGAGGGCCGCCAGCACGTCGTCATCACCGGCCGCAACGCGCCGGACAAGCTGATCGACGCTGCCGATCTCGTCGTGGAGATGACCAAGGTCAAGCACCCGATGGACGCCGGTCAGAAGGGCCAGCGGGGGATCGAGTGGTGACCGACACCGCGCAGACGCGGCACTCGCACCGGGTGCCGCGGCTGGTGATCGCGGCGCCCGCGTCCGGCAATGGTAAGACCACCGTGGCCACCGGGCTGATGGCGGCGCTGCGGGCGTCCGGGCTGGACGTCTCCGGCCACAAGGTCGGCCCGGACTACATCGACCCGAGTTACCACGCGCTCGCCACCGGACGTCTTGGCCGCAACCTCGACCCGTACCTCCAGGCGGAGGAACGGGTGGTGCCGCTGTTCCTGCACGGCGCTGCCGGGGCGGACATCGCCGTCATCGAGGGCGTCATGGGGCTGTTTGACGGCGCGCTCGGCAGCGACGGCTTCGCGTCCACGGCGCACGTCGCACGGCTGATCGACGCGCCGGTGGTGCTGGTCGTGGATGCGAGTGCCGCAGGTCGCAGCGCCGCCGCGATGGTGCACGGTTTCGCGACGTACGACCCGGCGGTGACGCTGGCCGGGGTCATCCTCAACAAAGTCGGCTCCGAACGCCACGAGACCGAACTGCGTTCGGCGATCGAACGACTGGGCATCCCCGTGCTCGGCGCGCTGCACCGCACCGAGGGCATTCACGCGCCGAGTAGGCACCTCGGGCTGGTGCCGGTCGGCGAACGCGAGACCGAGGCCACCGCCATGCTGGAACGGCTGCGTACATGGGTGACTGGCGGCGTCGATCTGGACGCGGTGCGCCGGGTGGCCGCCGCCGCGCCGCCGCTGGTCGGCGTGCCGTGGGATGCCGCGACGGCGTTGGGCGCGTCCGCGCGACGTGGCCCGGTGATTGCCGCCGCTGGCGGGAGGGCGTTCACGTTCCGCTACGCCGAGAACATCGAACTGCTGTGCGCGGCGGGCGTCGACGTGGTCGACGTCGATCCGGCCGTGGACGAGCGGTTGCCCGAGGGCTGCGCCGGGTTGTACTTCGGCGGCGGGTTCCCCGAGATGCACGCCGAGGGCCTGTCCGCCAACGAGTCGTTGCGCGCCGAGGTCGCGGACGCGGCTGCGCGCGGGCTGCCGGTCGTGGCCGAGTGCGCCGGGCTGACGTACCTCTGCCGGGAGCTGGATGGGCTGCCGATGGCGGGCGTGCTGGACGCGACCGCCGTGATGACGCCGAAGCGTACGCTGGGCTACCGGACGGCGCGGGCCGTCGGCGACAACGTGCTCGCCAGCGCGGGCGACACCGTGACCGGGCACGAGTTCCACCGCACGGCCGTCACGCCCGCACACGGCTCGCAGGCGGCGTGGCGGTTCCACGGCAGGCGCGAGGGCACCGTCGAGGGTTTCGCCGGGGTCGGGGTGCACGCCTCGTACCTGCACGTCCACTGGGCGGGACACCCCGCGTTGGCTCGCCGGTTCGCCGCGAGCGCGACGGCCGCCGCCCGCGCCCCGCGAGCGAGCACAGCGTGAGAGAAGGCCCATGACCGACGATCTCGACGGCCCGAACGACGGCCACGACCTGCGCCACCACGGCGACTCCGACATCGCCCCTGGCCTGGTCGACCTCGCCGTCAACGTCCGGCTGCCGTCGCCGCCGCCGTGGCTGCGGGAACGGATCGCCGCCAGCCTCGGCGACCTCGCGGCCTACCCGGACGCCACCGAAGCCGCGACCGCCGTCGCCGCGCGCCATGGACGTCCGCTGGACGAGGTACTGGTCACGTCGGGTGCGGCCGAGGCGTTCTCACTGCTCGCGCACGCGCTGCGGCCCAAGCACGCGGTGATCGTGCACCCGCAGTTCACCGAGCCGGAGGTGGCGCTGCGCGGCGCGGGACATGCGGTGAGCCGGGTGCTGACGTCCGCCGACGACGGCTTCCGGCTCAACCCGCACGCCGTCCCGGAGTCGGCCGACCTGGTGATCGTGGGGAACCCGACGAACCCGACGTCGGTGCTGCATCCGGCGAAGACGTTGCGTGCGCTGTGCCGCCCCGGTCGGGTGCTCGTCGTGGACGAGGCGTTCGCTGACGCCGTCTCCGGCGAGCCGGAAAGCCTCGCGGCCGAGCGCCTGAACGGCGTCGTCGTGGTGCGCAGCCTCACCAAGACGTGGGGCATCGCCGGGCTGCGTGCCGGATACGTGCTGGGGGACTCCGCGCTGGTCGTGCGGCTGCGAGCGGTGCAACCGCCGTGGTCGGTGTCTACGCCCGCCGCTGTCGCGGTGGCCGCGTGCAGCGGGGCGGAAGCCGCGCTGGAGTCCGAGGCGCTTGCCGCACGCGCCGAGCGGGATCGCACGGTGCTGGTCGACGGCCTGCGGGAGCTGGGCGTCACGGTGGCCGGACGTCCCAGGGCGCCGTTCGTGCTGGTCAACCTGCCGGACGGCGAGAAGGTGCGGCTGCGGCTGCGCGAGTTGGGCTACGTGGTGCGCCGGGGCGACACGTTCCCCGGGTTGTCCACCGACTGGCTGCGCATCGCCGTCCGCGACGCTCACACGACCAGGGGATTTCTGCACGCGCTGCGCCAGGCGCTCACCGACGTCGGGTGAGCGCGGGCAGGGGCCGGTGCGAGACCGGCCCCTGCCCAGTTGTTCGGACTACTCCAGCGTCTGCGGGTTCAGGTGATCGAGCACGCGGTTACCGGTCTTGCCGATGTTCGCGCGGAAGACCACCATGCCGCGTCCGGTCGCCGGGTTGTGCACGCCATCGGACGCGTACACCGGTATGCCGGGTCCGGTCTTGAACTTCGGGCCGACGTACGGGTACGCCGACCAGTTGTCCGATCCGGTCGGACCATCCGGCGCGATGTCGTAGTACGCGATCTCCTTCGGCCGAGTCGGCTTGCTGAAGTCGATCACGTCGACACCACCCATGTACCAGGCGTTGACCAACAGGTCCCGGTTGCTACCCGGCACGACCATGCCCATGTGCGCCGAGCAGTAGGCACCCGGTTCCGGACGCAGGTTCCCCACCTGGAACTCGCTCAGGAACGCCCCGGACGCGGCGTCGGCGAAGAACATCCGCCCGGTGTCGTGGGTGCCGCCTGCCGGGTTCCACGGCCGGGCCTGGTACGTGGTCGTCGGCGGGCAGCCGTCCCCGAAGGACTCGTCGACCCAGTTCACTACCGACACGTCATTGTTGAACATCGCCGAGTGGAAGAAGTCGATCGCGCCCGGGATGTCGCCGGTGCCGCCGGAGGTGACCTCGTCGTCGCTGATCGAGACCGGGTTCGCCGTGTCGGGTATCCCGTTCTCGCCGATCTGCCACACTTGTCCCTGCTCGGCGCAGGCGCCGGCGGCCAGCCTGCTGCTGACGTCGACGACGATGTCGTGGCAGGCGATCGCGGCGGGCTCAAGCACTCCGGGTGCCACCAGTCCGCGCTCGGTCCAGTCGATCATCCCGTCCGGGTCACCCGGATAGCTGATCTCCGGCTGCACGGACGCCTCCTCTGCCGCCGACGGATCGGCCAGCGGAACCTCGACCACCTGGATCACCCCGTGCAACGGGCTGTCTGGACTGCCCGGGTCCTCGTCGTACGGGTTGGTGGTGTTCTGGTAGGGCGCAACGCCACCCGCTGGCGCGATGCTGCCGCAGGTCGGTCCTGACCGCAGCGGGTAGGAGGACACGTAGACGACCAGCTTGCCCGGTTCGTCCGGCCACAGCGTGATGGTGTGCGCGCCGCAGTCCGTGTACACAGCTGCCACCTGCTCGATGTCGGCGAACGGGTCCGCCGGGTCGTCGCTCATCTCGAAGACCCGCACGCCTTCCCAGCCGTTCGGGTCGTTGTGATCCGTCCTTGGCGCACCACACTCGGGTGACGCCATGGTGCGGTCGACGGCAAGCAACAGCAGGTCGGCGACGCCGTTGCCGTCGCGGTCCCAGACGATCGGGTCGTTCTGCAGCCCGTCGCACTGGAAGTCCCGTACCAGCTGCGGGCCGGACGGGTCGGAGATGTCGAAGATCCGCACCCCGCCGCTCGGCTGGTCATCGCCCGAGTAGTAGCCGACGAAGGCGTGGTCGCCCCAGAACGCCAGGTCCGAGTTGACCTTGCCGTTCGGGGACGTGAACAGGAGGTCCATCTTGCGGTGTTGATCCGCGTTGTGGTCCGCGCTCGCGGATGCGGTTGTCACGATGCCAGATACGAGTAATCCGGCGATAATGGTGATGACAGACCTGCCGAGCAGGCTCCTTCTCGTGGGTAGAAATCGATACTGATGCATGCCGCTCTCCCTTGAGCAACCGCCAGCTTCGGTTCGGCCCTGGGGCCAGTCCAGCCCGAGGGGCCACTGGCGCTGTCTGTTATTCGAAGGGAGTTGTCGCCACGTTACGCTTCCGTGATCTTTGCTGAGGAAATGGCGAGAAACCGATGGAGTACGTCGTAATCCTGCTGATGCTGGGTCTCAGCCTGCTGGACGCCGCTGGTCAGCGGGAGTCCTGACACCCACGCGTCCGCGCCTCACGCTGCCAGCGCGACCAACGCGCCCAGCGTCGCGGCCTCGACGCACGCCCCGAGGACGTCGCCGGTGATGCCGCCGAGCCGTCGCACACACCGCCACAACAGCGCGCCGGACGCGAGGAGCGCGAGCAGCACCGCGAGCACGCCTTGCCACGGTGCCACGTCGGCGAGCATGGCACCCAGCGCGGCCACCACCGCCCCGTGCGTCAGCGCGAGCGCGACCTGCCACATCGGCGTCGATCCGGCCACCGCCGCGCCGAGCCCGCCCGGTCGTGCGGCTGGCACCATCCGCAGGCAGCACACGCCGAGCACCAGACGTCCCGCCAGCACGCCCACAGCGGCGGCGAAGACACCGTGACCGGCCGCGATCGCCCCGGCCAGCGCCGCCACCTGGCCGAGCAGCACCAGCACCAGGGTCGCCGCACCCATCGGTCCGACGTCGCCCGTGCGCATGACGTCCAGTGCGCGCTCCCGGTCGTAGGACGCGCCGAGGCCATCGGCCGTGTCCGCCAGGCCGTCGAGATGCATACCTCGCGTACCGAGCGCCACCGAACCGACCGCGAGCGCCGCGGTCAGCAGCGGCGGCAGGCCCACGACGTCACCCAGCAGCACCACAGCGCATGCGAGCGCCGCGAGTGGCAGCGTTGCGAGTGGCGCGAGCAGCATCGCCCTTCGTGCGACGTCGCTGTCCACCTGGCGCGGCGGCGGGACCGGGACGGCGGTCAGCGTGCCGACGGCCAGCCGCAGCGCATCCCGCATCACGCCTGGTCAGGCGGCGCGATGTCGGCCAGTAGACCCATCTCGGCGATGATCGCCCGCGCTGCCCGCAGCGTCGGCACCGCCTGCACCGCGCCGCTGCCCTCACCGAGCCGCAGCCCGAAGTCCAGGATCGGCTCCAACCCGAGCGACTTGAGCGCGTACGCCTGCGACGGCTCGGTCGAGCGGTGCCCTGCCAGCCACCACTGCGCCGCGTCGGGGGCGATGTCGGCGGCGACCACAGCCGCCGCGCACGAGAACACGCCGTCCAGCAGGACCGGCACCCCGCGCACCGCGCCTTGCACCAGGAACCCGGCTGTCGCCGCCGCGCACGCGCTGCCCAACGCGGTCAGTAGTTCGAACGGCTGAGCGGTGCGTTCACCCGCGCGTGCGAGCGCTGCTTCGACGACCGCGACCTTGCGAGCGCGGCCATCGTCGTCCACCCCGGTCCCGGTGCCAACGACGTCCTCAGCGGGCAGGCCCAACGCGCCCGCCACCAGCGCGGCGGCGACCGTGGTGTTGCCGATGCCCATGTCTCCGGGAACCAGCAGGTCAGCGCCGCTGTCGCACTCGGCGTCCGCGATCGCGCGTCCGGCGTCGAATGCCCGTTGCGCTTCGCCGGGCGCCAGCGCGTCGGTGGTGTCGATGGCGCCAGACCCGCGCCGAATCTTGTGCGCCCGCACCGGCTCCGGGACGTCGTCCAGGTCGGCGTCCACGCCGATGTCGACCACGCGCACGTCCGCGCCGACCTGCCGCGCCAGGACGTTCACGCCGCTCACGCCGGACAGGAACACCCGCACCATCGCCGCCGTGATCTCGGCCGGGTACGCCGACACCTGCGACGTCGTGACGCCGTGGTCGCCTGCGAACACCACCACTCGCACGTTCTCGATCGGGCGGGGCGGCACCTCGCCGTGCGCCGCGCTCAGCCACGCGGCCAGCTCCTCCAGCCTGCCTAGCGAACCAAGCGGCTTGACCAGGCCGTCCAGGCGTTGTTGCGCCGCGTCGCGGGCTGCCGCGTCGGGAGAGGGGATCGCGAATTCGCTCACCAATGGTTCCTTTCGCATCTCAGCTCGGCGCGTACGGTGCCGGCAGTTCAAGCGCCCGACCCGCGACCACGAGCACGACCGCGTCGGTGGCATCGGCCACCCGCCGGTTCAACAGGCCCAGCTCGTCCCGGAACAGCCTGCCCGCAGGGGTTGACGGCACGATACCGCTGCCGACCTCGTTGCTGACCAACACGACCGGGACCGACGTCGTACGCAGCGCGTCCACCAGATCCCCGACGGTCGCCTCGGTGCGCTTCCGCCAGCCGTCGGCGTCGTGCCACGCACCGGTCTCGTCGCAGATCCGCGCGAACCAGGTGGCCAGGCAGTCGACGAGCACGGGAGCGTCGGCGGTGCGCAGCACGCCCGCGATGTCCAGCGTCTCGACGGTGCGCCAGTGCCGTGACCTGCGCTCCCGGTGCTGGCGGACCCGATCCGCCCACTCCGGATCGGAGTCGGACGGCGGTTGACCGGTTGCGACGTAAACGACGTCGGACTCGTCGGCGAGCAGCCGCTCGGCGTACTGCGACTTGCCCGAACGCGCGCCGCCGAGCACGAGCGTCGTCCTCGCACGCCGCGACGCGGTGCCGGTAGTCAGCTCATCCAGCACTCGCATCCCCGTGCGGTACACGGTGCGCAGCACGCTCAGGGGAGTCATGCGGGTCATTCTCGCAGCGCTCGCGGGTGACGCGCCGCCGGTGTGGGAGTTGCCACGTCTTCACGTCGTCGTGGGTGGTTCGCGCGGCGTGGCCCGGTAGCGTCGTCGCATGCTCTCCACGTCGCGCGCGACCGCTGCCGGGCTGCTTGCCGGGTACCTCGCGGACCTGGCCGTCGGCGACCCCCGGCGCGGACATCCGGTGGCGCTGTTCGGACGCGCGGCCGACGCGCTCGGGCGGCGCATGTGGGCGGACTCCCGGGTGCGCGGCGCGGCCTACGCCGGGGTGTGCGTCGGCTCGGCGGTGGGCATCGGTGCGTTGGCGCATGTCGCCACATCGCGGTCGCCGCTCGCGCGCGCGGCGGTGACGGCCGGAGCGACGTGGGCGGTCCTCGGCGGCACCGGGCTCGCGGGCGAGGGTGCCGCGATGGCCCGGCTGCTGGAGTCCGGTGACGTCAACGGCGCCCGCGCGCGGTTGCCGCATCTGTGCGGACGCGACCCGTCCGGGCTGGACGAAAAGGATCTGGCGCGCGCGGCTACGGAGTCGATCGCGGAGAACACCTCGGACGCCGTCGTCGCGCCGCTGCTGTGGGGCGCGGTCGCCGGGGTGCCCGGACTGCTCGGCTACCGCGCGCTGAACACGCTCGACGCCATGGTCGGGCACCGCACGCCGCGTTATGCCCTGTTCGGGTGGGCGTCCGCGCGCGGGGACGACGTCGCGAACCTGGCCCCTGCCCGGTTCAGCGCACTGGCCGCCGCCGGATGTGCGCCGGTCGTCGGCGGTCGCGGGGCCGATGCGGTGCGGGTGTGGCGGCGGGACGCCGCGCGGCATCCGAGCCCGAACGCCGGACCGGTGGAGGCCGCGTTCGCCGGGGCGCTCGACGTCCGCCTGGGCGGCGTGAACCGGTACGAGGGCACGACCGAGGACCGAGGCACGCTCGGCGACGGCCGCACGCCCGGCGTCGCGGACCTCCGCCGCGCCGTGCGGCTGTCCCGAGCGGTCGGCGCGGTCGCGGCCGTGGTGGCGACAGGCGTGGCGGTGTGCGCTGAAAGACGCTTTCGCTGCACTGGACGCAGTGAAAGCGTCATTCGCCGCACCCAACGCAGTGAAAGCGTCTTTCGCCGCATCGGAGGTCGCGGATGACCGCCGGAGGTGTCCTCGTCGCGGGGACGACGTCGGACGCGGGCAAGAGCCTCGTCGCGGCGGGTCTGTGCCGCTACCTGGCGCGGCAGGGGCTCAGCGTCGCGCCGTTCAAGGCGCAGAACATGTCCAACAACTCCATGGTGTGCCCGGACGGCACCGAAATCGGCCGCGCGCAGTGGCTCCAGGCGCGCGCCGCCGGGGTCGAGCCCGAAGCCGCCATGAACCCCATCCTGCTCAAACCGGGCAGCGACCGTCGCAGTCACGTCATCGCGCTCGGCAAGCCGTACGGCACGCTCGACGCCGGGGAGTACGCCACCGGCCGCCAGGGCCTCGCGCGCATCGCGTTCGACACCCTCGCTGAGCTGCGGGAACGCTTCGACGTCGTCGTCTGCGAAGGCGCGGGCAGCCCCGCCGAGATCAACCTGCGCGGCGGTGACTACGTCAACATGGGCCTCGCGCGGCACGCGCGGCTGCCCGTCGTCGTGGTGGGCGACATCGACCGGGGCGGCGTGATGGCGTCGATGTTCGGCACCCTCGCGCTGCTGGCCGCCGACGACCAGGCGATGCTGGCGGGCTGGCTGGTCAACAAGTTCCGGGGCGACGTCGACCTGCTTCGCCCCGGCCTCGACACCCTGGCGCGGCTCACCGGCCGTCCCGTGTACGGCGTGCTGCCGTGGATCGAGGGCGCGTGGATCGACTCCGAGGACGCGCTCGCGCAGGCGGGCTGGCGCCGCGACCCTGCGCAGACGTCGTCCCACGCTCGCCCGCTGCACGTCGCGGTGGCGCGGCTGCCCAGGACGTCCAATGCCACCGACGTCGACGCGCTCGCCGCCGAACCCGGCGTCACCGTCACGCTCACCGCCGACCCGGACACGTTGGTCGCCGCCGACATCGCCGTGCTGCCCGGCTCCCGCGCCACCGTCGCGGACCTGGCGTGGGTACGCGAGCGGGGCATCGCGGACGCCGTGCGCGTGCGGGCGGAGAAGGGACGTCCGGTGCTCGGCATCTGCGGCGGGTACCAGATGCTCGCGCGGACGATCGAGGACGACTGGGAGTCCGGCCAGGGCCGCGTCAACGGCCTCGGGCTGCTGCCGACGCGCGTGGACTTCCATCAGGAGAAGGTGCTCGCCACCCCGCGTGGTGCGTGGCGCGGGGAGGACGTCGTGGCCTACGAGATCCACCACGGCGTCGCGCGACTGCTGCCCGGGGAGCAGGACGCCGAGCTGTACTTGGACGGTTGGCGCAGCGGTGCTGTGTGGGGCACGACCTGGCACGGCGCGTTCGAGAACGACGGCTTCCGCCGGGCGTGGCTGGCCGAGGCCGCGCGTCAAGCGGGGGTGGCGTGGGAGCCCGCGGCGGGCGCGCCCGGGTTCAGCGAGCTACGCGAGTCCATGCTGGACCGGCTCGCCGACGCCATTGCCGAGCACGTCGACACCGACGCCCTGCTGCGGCTCATCAACGACGGTGTGCCGGACGGTCTTCCGTTCGTGCCGCCGGGCAGTTGAGCCGCGCGAGTGCCGAACACAGCGTCCTGACTGCATGACACAACGTCGTGAGTGTCGGACACGGCGCCACGAGCGGGGAACACGGCGGCGTGAGCGGGGGACACGACCGCAAAGCGCCGTGTCCCCCGCTCAGGACGTTGTGTTCCTCAAACGCGGCTCAGGCCGGTCAGGTAGACGCAGTGGCCGGCGCCTCCGCAGCACCCTCTGGCGGCGTGGGCGCCAGTGCGCGGTGCACCAGCGTGCCGAACGCCGCCCCGAGGACGAGCCACAGCACGACAAGCCCGCCGAGGGAGGCGAGCCGGAAGTCCCACAGCAGCGTGGCGGGGAAGTCGTCCGGCACCTCGTTCACCGGCGGCATCAGCACCGCGCACACCGTCATCACAACGGCGTAGCCGAGGATCCCGATGCCGCTGGCCGCCCAGCCGCCGAAGCGGTCGGCGAACGACCGCGCGGCGGTGACCGCCAGCCCAGCGGTGATGATCGACAGCGCCAGGAACACGAAGTACAGCTCGGTGCGGGAGCCGACCGTCCCGGTCTGTCCCACGGCGGGCGGGTTCGCCGGGTACTTCAGGAACGGCACCAGCGTCACGGCGACGAACGCGCCCCCGGCGAGCAACGTCGAGTGCGCCCGCACGCTGAAGCCGCCGAGCCGCCCGTAGATCACCGCGAACACGACGGCGAACAATCCGCCGAGCGCGACGCCGATCCCGAGGTGCGCAGCCAACAGCCCGATCGTGCTCTGGATGCTCCGGCTGACCAAGGGCTCCTCGGCGTGATGCCCAGCCTCGGCACCCGCCTCTTCCAGCGCGATCGCGGCGTTGACCTGCGGCTCACCGACAAAGTACGCGAATAAGGTCGCGACGAGACCGGCCAGCAGACCGGCGATCAGGCCGCGGACCAGCAATGTCCGCATCATGTCCCGTCCCCTCAGTGGCAGGGGAAGGCCATCAGGTGGCGACCGTCGTGCAGGAACTCGTGCACGTAGCCACCGGCGGAGAGCAGCGCGGTCGCGCCGTCTTCCGTGCTGATGAAGAACATTGTGATCATGGCGAGCGCCCCGATGAGCACCGCCCACGGCACGATCTCGCGCAGCGGAATGCGTACCGGCGCGGGAATCGACGTCGACGCGGGGACTGCCGCTTCGGACATGAACCTGACCTCCTTGGGCTTGCGCGGCCCGATTGGGTGGTGGCGATGGTGGCGGGTCTGACTTCCGTTACCCGGATACAGTGGCGCGTCCGTGCCGGATTCTCACCGGCTTCCGGCCGCCATCGCACATGGCCGAGTCACCGTAAGCCGCTGATCACGACAGAGTCAATGTGACGAATGTCTGACGACCCGCCTGCGCACGGACGCCACACCGATGGCCCAGCGGCCCTGTGCGGTGAGTGTTGGCGGCGATGTGATGATGTTGCGGCGTGAACGACATCGAACACTGGTGGGAGCGGCTGTTCGGCACCCAGGCCGAGCCGGCGGCCATGGTGCCGCTGATCGCCGTCGCGATCGCGCTGGCCGCGGTCCTGCTGCGGACGCCATGGCTGGTGACCCGCACCGTGGTCACGATCGTGCATGAAGCGGGCCACGCGCTGGTCGCGCTGCTCTCCGGAAGACGGCTCCACGGCATCCTGCTGCACTCCGACACCTCGGGCGTCACCGTCTCGCGCGGCAAACGGACCGGGCCGGGCATGGTGCTGACGGCGTTGGCCGGGTATCCGGCGCCCGCGGTGCTCGGGGTGCTGTTCAGCGGGCTGATCAGCGCGGGCAGACAGGGGCTGGTGCTGTTCGGGTGCGCGTTGCTGGTGCTGGGGGTGCTCGTGCTCGTCCGCAACGCCTATGGCGTGTTCGCGGTGCTGGTCACGGCGGTCGCGCTCGGGCTGATCGCCGCGTTCGGCACGCCCGACGTCACCGGGGTGTTCGTGTACGCGATCACGTGGTTCCTGTTGCTCGGCGCGGTTCGGGCGGTCGCGGAACTCCAGCGCAAACGTCGTACCGGGCTGGCGGCGGACTCCGACGTGGACCAGCTCGGGCGGCTGACCGGGCTGCCAACGACGTTGTGGTCGCTGGCGCTGGGTGTGCTCGTGGTGGGCTGCCTTGTCGTCGGCGGGATGCCGCTGCTGGAGCCTGTGCTCGGCGGTGCGGAGCGCTGAGGCACACTGGAGCAGGTCAAGCAGCGATGTCCGAAGGGGTGACCAGCGGTGTCCGATGAGGTGGCCAAGGCAGTCGAGGAATGCGCGCGTTCGGCCGTGCGCGCCGCGCCATCGCTCGCGGCGGCCACCGACAAGGCGATCGACACCGCGCTGACCACCATGGCCGAGCGGCTGCTCGCCGAGCGGGACACGGTACTCGCCGCCAACCAGGACGACGTCGACAAGGCGCGCGCCGACGGCATGAGCGCCGGGCTGCTTGACCGGCTCACCATCACCGAACAGCGGCTCACCGGAATGGCCGAGCAGCTGCGCCTGCTGGCCAGCACCCCGCACCCGCAGCGCAGCATCCCGATCAAGGAGCTGGACGGCGGGTTGCAGCTTGTCGAGCGTCGACGTCCGGTCGGTGTGATCGGCGCGAACTACGAAGCGCGTCCAAACGTGACGGTCGACGTCGCCTCGCAACTCGTCAAGTCCCGCAACGGCGGCGTGCTGCGCACCGGCAGCGCCGCGCTCGGGTCCGCGCAGCGGTTGCTCGACGTCGTCATCGCGCCGGCGCTGACCGCCGCCGGCATCGACTCCGACGTCGTCCAGCTCGTGCCGCGGCCGGAGCGCGAGGCGGCGTCCGCGCTGGTCAGCTTCCCCGGTTTGGTGCCGCTGGTGATCCTGCGGGGCAGTGGCGAGACCACCCGGACGCTCGCGCGCACCGCCGCCGCCAACGACGTCCGCACGCTGGCGCACGCCGATGGCGGCGGGGTGCTGTTCGTGGACAAGGCCGCCGACGTGGAGAAGGCGCGTGAGCTGGTCGTGGACAGCTTGGACCGGCTCGGCGTGTGCAACCGGCTGAACCTGCTGCTGATCGACACCGCGACCTACGACTCCGCGTGGCCGGTGCTGTCCGAGGCGCTCGCCGAGCGAGACGTGACGGCGTCGCTGCCGCCGCATGACCACCCGATCGGGTACGAGTGGGCGTTGGACTCCGAGCGCGAGGCGACCGTCACCGTGGCGCGCGTTTCGGGCCTCGCCGAGGCCGTGAGTATTGCCAACGAGCAGACGTCCGGCCTCGCGGCGGGCATCACGACCGAGGACTCCGCCGCCGCCGAGGCGTTCTTCGACGGCTACACCGGCACCGGCGTGTTCTGGAACGCGCCCACCCGGCTGCTGGACGGCTTCAAGCTGCTCGCGGTGCCGGAGACCGGCATCAACCTGGACAAGGTGCCCGGGCCGCGCGGCCCGGTGACGTTCACCGACCTGTACGTGCGCCAGTACGCCGTGCTGCCCGCCTGAGATACACCCGGACCTAACTCGGGGCGTGCGGTCGGTCCGACATGCCGGCAGCGATGAGCCTGACTGCTTCCACGATGTCGGCCGGGCTACAGACGACACGCGGTCGCCGTGGCATTTGTCGCGCGACGGGAACGCGGTACACACCGCTGGGGCGGGGGCGGCGGGCCCCCGGCTTCGCCGGGCAAATGGCCGCGAGAAAAGGGCAAACAGTGGCAATTCCGGCGCGTGCGTCGCAATATCCCCGGCGAAGCCAAGCCTGCAGCAGCGAGCGAGGAACATGGAGCTGGGAGCGGGGGACACGGCGGCGTGAGCGGGGGACACGGCGGGTCAGGCGCGGCGGAGCACCATCGGCTTCAGGCGCTTGTACCCGCGTACGGAGATCGAGCGTTTGCTGCGGAGTGCGAACTCCTCGCGGCCGGAGAGCGCGTCCGCGAGTTCCATGTCGACCAGCACCGTGCCGGGCCGGGCTGCGGAGGTGAGGCGGGCGGCCATGTTCACCACCGAGCCGTAGACGTCGCCGAACCGGCTGAGGATGCGCCCGTACGCCAGCCCTGCGCGGACCTCGGGGATGTCCTCGTCGGCCTCGGCCTGCTCCGTCAGGGTGAGCGCGATCTCGGCGGCCTCGACCGGGCTGTCGGAGACAAACAGCACCTCGTCGCCGATCATCTTCACGATGTGTCCATGGTGCTCGGCGATCACCCCGGTGGCGAGTGCCTCGAACCGCTCAAGCAGGGTGCTGAGCTGGTCCCGGTCGACCCGGCGGGTCATCCTGGTGTAGCCGACCATGTCCACGAACCCGACGGCCTGGCTGCGGGTCTCCAGCTGCGTGTCGGTCGCCAGCGCGCGACCAGCGAACGCCGCGAGGTGCCTGCGCCACACGTAGTTCTGCAGCCGCTCGATCGCGGGCACCGACGCCTCAACGAGCTGCGCGAACTGCTCCTCCGACTCGGCGACGTCCGGCCGCTGCTCCAGCCACGACGTCACCAGCTGCACCTGCCACTCGGCGAGCCGCGACAGGTGATGCCCCAGCGCGCGCGTCATGGCCGTGTCGGTCTTCTCGTCGATCAGGCCAGACTCGAGGAACCCGTTGGCGATCTGCGCCGCCTCGACGTCGGCGTCGGTGAACACCACCTCGTCGTCGCCCGCCCCTGCGAAACCGAGCGCACGCCACAGCAACGCTGTCCGTTCCGGCGCAACACCCGCCCGCGCGGCGACCTCAAGCCGGGTGTACTTGCGTTCGCCGCCGAGCAGGACGGCTTCCACCCGAGCCTGGAGATCGTTGCGCTCGTCGTCCCGGGCGCCGGTCTCGTCGGGGGTGTTCGTCATCGAGGCTCAGGTCGTGTGGACGATCAGGACGTCGGTGGTCGACTTGCGCGCAACCTCGGACGGCACCGACCCGAGGATGCGGCCCGCGAGCGTGTTCAGGCCGCGGTTACCAACGACGAGCAGGTCGGCGGAGTGCTTCTTGAGCACCTTCAGCAGCGTGGTCACCGGCTCACCCTGCACCGGCACCGTCTCGACCCGCTTCGCGCCCTGCGCCGTGGCCCTGTCCCGCGCGGTGTTCAGCGTGTCCTCCGCCGGTGCGGAGCCAACGACCTGGTACGCCTCGTCGCCCAGCACGTCCTGTGCCTTGTCGACGTCTTCTTGTCGCGCGGGGAAGTAGGCGCATGCGATGACGAGCTGGGCATCGCACGACGCCGCCACGGCGGCCGCACGGTCAACCGCCGCGTAGGAAGACCGTGAACCATCCGTTCCGACAACGATGGTCTTGTAGGCGACCATGAAGCTCCTCCTGTGTCATGGGCGTGCCGCGTTACGCGGGTCCTGGTACCTGCGCTGGTGCCTTCGGCGGGTACTGCTCGCCAGCAGAGACTAGCGGTAAGGGCCGTCTTGTGCTGTTCGGTCAACGACTCCGCGCGTGTCAGGTTGCGATCATGCCGCGAGCGTTGTCATCACCGGACAAACCTCGTTGGCGCGGCGTGTGCTCAGCGTGCGATGCCGGACTGTTCGGTCCTGCCGTTGGCGGACGCCGACTGCTGATGCTGGGGCTGCTGCCCAGCGGTCTGCTGGGGTTGCTGTCCAGCGGCGACGGTAGCTGTGACGCTGTTGGCCTGCTGCCCGTTGGTCGTTCCGGAAGCCTCTGCAGGGTCGTTGCTGCCCGTGCGCTCCGCTTCGGCGGCGGCCTGCGCCTCGACGTCGGCCCCCGGCTCGTCGGAGCGGTCCGACCCGGCGGTTGTCACCGCCCGGTTCAGCAGCACGTCGGCGTCGGAGATGACCGAGCGGATCGCCTTGATCTGGCCCGAGATGTCGTCGCGGAGCTGCCGCATCTCCGCCACCCGGTCGGCGGCGTAGTCGATCCGGCGGTTGGCGGTGTCGGACGCCTCCGCGACCCGGGCGTTCGCCGCCGCGATGGACTCCTGCTTGCGGCGGTTGGCGTCCTCGACCGACTCCCGGTGCCGCTTCTCGACGTCCGCCTTGTGCTCAGTCTGCTCCTGCGCGACCTGCTCACGGATGCGCTTGGCCTCATCGGACGCCTCGCGCAGCCTGCGCTCCGCCTCGGCCTTGCTTGCGGCCTCCTGCTCGGCGAGCTGCCGCATGGCCTCGGAACGTCGAGTCGCCATCGCGATCTCGAAGTCCTCCTCGACCTTGGTGCGGCGTTCCTCCGCCTCGAGATCGAGCTGGAGCCGTTCCTCCTGCGCGTGGTTCAGGATCTGCTGCGCCTCGGCACGCGCCTTGTCCATCACCTCGCGGTGCTCGTTCTCCATCTCCTGCCGCCGCGCGTCGAGGTCGGCGAGCAGTTGGTCGTAACGAGTCCGCATGGCGGTGGCGTCGGCCTCGGCCTTGGCCCTGATGTGGCTGGCCTCGGCCTCCGCCCTCGCCCTGGTGTCGGACGCCTCGTCCTGCGCGCGCCGCACCATCCTGCGCAGCCGCGCCGAGAGCCCTTCGATCTCGGTCGGCGGCAGCGACAGCGTCTCGACCTCGGCCTTGAGGTCGTTGATCTCGGTGCGCGCCATCTCGAGCTGCCGGGCGAGGTCGCCCGCCTGCGAGATGGCCGCGTCCCGGTCGGACGTGATCATGTTCAGGTTGACGTCGAGCTCCTCAAGGTGCTCGTTCACCTGACTGGGGCTATAGCCCCGCCGGACCACATCGAAGCCCGCACCGAGTGGTACCAGGTCCTGTTCCTCGCCGAGACTCATGGCGACACGCTACCTCGTTACGTTGTGCTATATCACCCGGCGGTGGGGAGATTCTCGCCCGTCACACACCCCGGAACCGGTTGATCTTCTCCACGTGGCGTTCCCGCTTCTCCGGGTCGGTAACCCCGAGGCCCTCCTCCGGCGCGAGACAGAGCACGCCGACCTTGCCCTGGTGTGCGTTGCGGTGCACGTCGAGCGCTGCCTGCCCGGTCTCTTCCATCGCGTACGTCTTGGACAGCGTCGGGTGGATCAGGCCCTTGTCGATCAGCCGGTTCGCCTCCCACGACTCGCGGTAGTTCGCGAAGTGCGAGCCGATGATCCGCTTCAGGTTCATCCAGAGATAGCGGTTGTCGTAGGTGTGCATGTAACCGGACGTCGATGCGCAGGTCACGATCGTGCCGCCCTTGCGCGCCGCATAGACCGACGCGCCGAACGTCTCCTTGCCAGGGTGCTCGAACACGATGTCCGGGTCCTCGCCGCCGGTCAGTTCGCGGATCTTCTTGCCGAAGCGGTTCCACTCCTTCGGATCCTGTTCGGTATCGGACTGCCAGAACCGGTAGCCCTCCGCGTTGCGGTCGATGATGTGCTCGGCGCCCATCGCCCGGCAGATCTCGGCCTTCTCCTCGCTGGAGACCACGCACACCGGGATCGCGCCGCCGTTGAGCGCGTACTGCGTCGCGTACGAGCCGAGCCCGCCCGATGCGCCCCAGATCAGCACGACGTCGCCCTGCTTCATGTCCGCGCCGTTGCGCGAGACGAGTTGCCGGTACGCCGTCGAATTCACTAGACCGGGTGACGCCGCTTCCTCCCACGTCAGGTGCGCCGGTTTCGGCATCAGCTGGTTCGACTTCACCAGCGCGATGTCCGCCAGCCCGCCGAAGTTGGTCTCGAAACCCCAGATGCGCTGCTCGGAGTCCATCATCGTGTCGTTGTGCCCGTCGGGACCTTCCAGCTCGACCGACAGGCAGTGCGCGACGACGGCGTCGCCCGGCTTCCAGTTGTGCACGCCGGGACCGGTGCGCAGCACGACGCCGGACAGGTCCGAGCCGACGACGTGGTACGGCAGGTCGTGGCGCTTGGCCAGCGGCGACGTCCTGCCGTAGCGCTCGAGGAACTTGAACGTCGGGATCGGCTCGAAGATCGACGTCCAGACGGTGTTGTAGTTGATCGCGCTCGCCATGACGGCGACCAGCGCCTCACCCGGCCCGAGTTCCGGGGTGGCGACGTCGTCGACGTGCAGCGACTTGCGCGGGTCCTTGTCCTGGCTCGGCATGCCCTCGAACATGTCGACCTCGTCGGCGTGCACCGTGACGCCCCGGTAGTGCTCGGGGACGTCGAGGGAGCCGAGGGCGTCGTACTCGTTCGAGAGAGTGGCGTCAAGGATGGGCTGCACCATGAATGGCCTCCGTGGCTGGCGTTGGCGGCGGCTGCTGAGGTTCCTTCCGGGATTGAACCATGGACGGACGCCGGAAGCTACTGATCAGTAATGCGGTTGTGCCCCGTCCATGTCACCGGGTTGCGTTACGGCGACAACATCGGAACGGTTGCCATGTTGTGATCTGATAGCAGCCGTCCCGACCTGGCGAATCACGCAAAACAGGCGGATCATCGCAGTAGAGATTTTCGCTTGCGACACGGACACGTCGGAGGTGATGGCGATGTCGCAGATGGTGAAGGCGTGGACACGGCCACACGATTGGGCCGAGGTGGTGCTCGGCGTGCTGCTGGCGTTGTCCCCGATCGTGGTCGCGACCTCGACGGCCGCGATGTGGACGATGATCATCCTCGGTGCGCTCATCGCGCTCGACGGCCTCGCCTCGCTGGCCATGCCCGGCATGGTCTACGGCGAATGGGTGCAGGTCGGGCTCGGTGTGCTGGCGTTCATCGCGCCGTGGGTCATGACCTACACGGGCATGACCGGCGCGGCGTGGACGTCGTGGGTCATCGGTGTGCTGACCATCGCGGCGGGCGTCGCGGCACTGCCGGTCGCCACCAACGCCCACCGCGTCGCGGGCCAACACTGATCCGGGGTCAGTGGGCGGCGGGCTCGACAAGTTCCACGAGCACGCCGCCCGCGTCCTTGGGGTGCACGAAATTGACCCTGCTGCCGGCCGTGCCCTGCCTGGCCTCGTCGTAGAGCAGGCGCAGCCCGTTGTCCCGCAGCGTTGTCGTCGCCGCGTCGATGTCGGCCACCCGGTAGGCGAGCTGCTGCAAGCCGGGACCGCTGCGGTCGAGGAACTTGCCGATCGTGGAGTCCGGGCTCAGCGGGGCGAGCAGCTGCACGGCGGTGCCGTTCTCGTCGCCGGGCGCGTGCAGCATGGCCTCCCGCACGCCCTGCTCCTCGTTGGTCTCGACGTGGGTGGCCGCCAGCCCGAAGTTGTCGCGGTAGAACGCGATCGCCTCGTCAAGGTCGGGCACCGCGATGCCGACGTGGTCGATGGCGGTGACTAGGGGGGTGATGTCTCGCAGCGCGTCGTTCATGCGTGTCAGGTTATCCCTACCGGTAGCCGGAAGCGGTCATGCTCACGGATGCTTCGTGCCGCCGTGGGCTACCGGTATGGTCGCGGTGAGGAGACGCAGAGACTTGGAGGCTAGTTGTGGCCGGATCCGTGATTGTTGGTGCCGCTCGTACCCCGATCGGACGTCTACTGGGGTCGTTGAAGGACTTCTCTGGCGCGCAGCTCGGCGGGGTCGCCATCAAGGCGGCGCTGGAGCGCGCCGGGGTGTCGCCCGACGCGGTGCAGTACACGATCATGGGTCAGGTGCTGACCGCAGGCGCTGGTCAGATCCCCGCGCGGCAGGCCGCGGTCAACGCGGGCATCCCGATGGACGTCCCCGCGCTGACGATCAACAAGGTCTGCCTGTCCGGCCTCGACGCCATCGCGCTGGCCGACCAGCTCATCCGTGCGGGTGAGTTCGACATCATCGTCGCGGGTGGGCAGGAGTCGATGACGCAGGCGCCGCACCTGCTGCCGAAGTCGCGCTCCGGGTTCAAGTACGGCGACACGACGCTGGTCGACCACATGGCCTACGACGGCCTGTTCTGCGCGTTCGACCAGGTCGCCATGGGGTCGTCCACCGAGAAGTTCAACTCCCGCTACGGCCTGAGCCGCGAGGAGCAGGACGCCTTCGCCGCCGCCTCGCACCAGAAGGCGGCCGCCGCGATCGAGTCGGGCCGGTTCGAGGCCGAGCTGGCCCCGGTGACGATCCCGCAGCGCAAGGGCGAGCCGACGACGTTCACCACCGACGAAGGTGTCCGCGCAGACACCACCGCCGACGGCCTCGGCAAGCTGCGCCCGGCGTTCTCCTCCGACGGCACCATCACGGCGGGCTCGGCCTCGCAGATCTCCGACGGCGCCGCCGCCGTGGTCGTCATGAGCGCCGCGAAGGCCGCTGAGCTCGGCGTCGAGCCCGTGGCTGAAATCGGCGCGCACGGCGTCGTCGCCGGTCCGGACGCCAGCCTGCACGAGCAGCCCGCCAACGCCACGAAGGCCGCGTTGGCCAAGCAGGGCATCGACGTCGGCGCGGTGGACCTGGTGGAGATCAACGAGGCGTTCGCCGCCGTGGGCCTTGTGTCGACGCGCGAGCTGGGCATCGCAGACGACAAGGTCAACGTCAACGGCGGCGCGATCGCCCTGGGGCACCCGATCGGGGCGTCCGGCGCGCGGTTGATCGTGCACCTGGTGCACGAGCTGCGCCGTCGGGGTGGCGGCACCGGCGTCGGCGCGCTGTGCGGCGGTGGCGGTCAGGGCGACGCGCTCGTCGTCCGCGTGCCGTAGCGCCGCCGCTGAACGCCTCGTACGAAAGGATCGCGTGACCTCGCTCGACATCGAGGATCTGATCGCCCGTGCCCGTGACGGACAGCCGCGCGCGGTGGCACGGCTGCTCTCGCTGGTCGAGGACGCTCACCCGGCGCTGCGCGACGTGCTGCGCGAGCTGACCCCGCACACCGGCAACGCCTGGGTGATCGGGCTGACCGGGCCGCCAGGCGTCGGCAAGTCCACGACGACGTCGATGCTGCTCGGCGCGCTGCGGGCGCAGGGCAAGCGGGTCGCGGTGCTGGCGATCGACCCGTCCTCGCCGTTCTCCGGCGGCGCGCTGCTCGGCGACCGGATCCGGATGACCGAGCACGCAACAGACGAGGGCGTGTTCATCCGTTCGATGGCCACGCGCGGCCATCTGGGTGGACTCGCACTCGCGACGCCACAGTCCGTGCGCGTGCTCGACGCGGCGGGCTTCGACGTCGTGCTGATCGAGACCGTCGGCGTAGGGCAGTCCGAGATCGACGTCGTCACGCTGGCGGACTCGATCATGGTGCTGCTCGCGCCGGGCATGGGCGACGGCATCCAGGCCGCGAAGGCGGGTGTGCTGGAAATCGCGGACCTGTTCGTCGTGAACAAGGCCGACCGCGACGGCGCGGACGCCACGATCAAGGACGTCAAGAACATGATCGCGCTCAGCCGCCGGGGTGTCCGGGGCGCGTCGTGGCGGCAGCCGATCGTGCCGTCCGTCGCCACAACCGGCTCTGGTGCGGACGAGTTGATGCGGGCGTTGGCCGAGCACCGGGAGTGGCTGGCGTCCAGCGGCGAGCTCACCCGGCGACGTCTTGGCCGCGCGCACACCGAGGTCGAGGCGATCGCCATGCGGCAACTGCGCGCGGAACTCGCCGATCTGCGCGGCGGCGAGGCGTTGGAGCTGCTCAGCAAACGGGTAGTCGATGCGGAGATCGACCCGTACTCGGCGGCCGATGAGTTGCTGGCCGCGTTACGGCCCTGAGGTGCGGGTGGCGACTGACCCGAGCCTTGTGACCTGCCTAACGAGAGGGGAAACCATGAGCGCACAGCGGTTGCGCGCCCTGCACGTGCCCGGCGACCCGCTGGTGCTGCCGAACGTCTGGGACGCCGACAGCGCCCGGCTGGTCGTCGACGCCGGGTTCCCGGTCGTCGCGACCAGCTCGGCGGCCGTCGCCGCGTCGCTCGGCTACGCCGACGGCGAACAGGTGTCGCCGAACGAGATGTTCGACGTCGCGGCCCGGATCGCTGCCGCCGTCGACGTCCCGCTGACCGTCGACGTGGAGGCCGGCTACGGGCTGTCCGCGCTGGAGCTGTCCGACCGGCTGGCCGAGACGGACGCCGCCGGGTGCAACATCGAGGACACCGACCAGCAGGAAGGTCGACGTCGCTCCACCAACGAGAACGTCGCCCTGCTGGCCGGGTTGAAGGAACACTCCGGTGACCTGCTCGTCGTGAACGCCAGGATCGACTCGTTCCTCGGCGCGCGCGGCGTCGAGGAGGAGCGCGCCGCGCTGCCCGACGCCATCGAACGGGCTCGCGCCTACCTCGACGCGGGCGTCGACTGCGTGTATCCGATCCACGTGCGGTCCGCCGAGGTGCTGGGCGAGTTCGTGGCCGCGGTGAGCCCGGCGCCGGTCAACGCGACGTACCTGCCCGACGGGCCGGACTTGGCGGTGCTCGCCAAGCTCGGTGTCGCCCGCGTGTCGCTGGGTACCGGGCTGTGGCGGTTGGCGCAGGCTCGGATCACGGACGCGCTGTCCGCGGTGGCCAGCGGCACGTCGCCGTTCTAGCCGTTCGCGAGTCGGAGATTGGCTGCACGCGTTCCGGAGACGAGACCGAGCCGAACGTGGCCTTGGGTACGCAATGTGTACCCAAGGCCACCTTCGGCTCCAACCCGGAATCCGGCATAGCGGATCATTCAGGCAAACTATGGCGGCGGGTCAACGGCGGCGGTAGTGCAGGCCGAGCGCGCCATCGGGCAGCGTCGTGGACGACGCCAGATCCCAACTGAGGGACACGCCCTCCGGCAACAGGCGCAGCCCGCCGCCGAGCAGCACCGGTACGACGACCAGCCGCAGGTCGTCCACCAGGTCATCGGCCAGCAGCGACTGGATCAACGTCGCGCTGTTGAGCACCAGGATGTCGCGGCCCGGCTCAGCTTGCAGGGTGGCGACCGCCTTGCGTGCGTCCTGGAAGACTCGGCTGTTCTCCCAGGTCGCCTCCGACTCCGGGAGGGTGGTCGACACGACAGCCTTTTCGACCGAGCACAACCAACGGCCGAGGTCGCGGGTACGTTGATCGGTCGCCGGATCTTCTGTGATGCCGGGCCACACGGCATGGAAGCCGAGGTAGTTGTTGCGACCCAACAGCGCGGTGCTGCACCCGCGCCAGATGCCCTCGAAGTACTCGCCCGTCTCCGGTCGCGACACGTGCTCATACAGCCACGTGTCGTGCTGCGGCCCGCCAGGACCACTGGAGTAGCCGTCCATGGAGACGGTGCAGTGCACCATTACTCGTCGTTTGCTCATGCCCGGTTAGACCCGGCCGATCCCGAAAACTCATCGGTCAGCAGGACGCGAACGGGGGACACGACGTCCGGAACGGGGGACACGACGCGGTCCCCGAGATCAGCCGCGCAGCGCCTGTGTGACCGCGTCCACCTTCGGCGGCACGGTGGCCTTCGGGCCGATCTTGTCCTCGACGGCGTCCAGCGTCTTGAGGCCGTCGCCGGTGATGAGCAGCACCGTCTCGGCGTCCGGGTCGATCTTGCCTGCCTCGATCAGCTTCTTCGCCGTCGCGACGGTCACGCCGCCCGCGGTCTCGGCGAAGATGCCCTCGGTGCGGGCCAGCAGCCGGATGCCCTCGACGACCTCCTCGTCGGTGACGTCCTCGATCGCGCCGCCGGTGCGGGCGACGGTGTCCAGCACGTACGGGCCGTCGGCGGGGTTACCGATGGCCAGCGAGCGCGCGATGGTGTCCGGCTTGACCGGCTGCACGACGTCGTGGCCACTCTTGAAGGCGTGCGAGACGGGGGAGCAGCCGGTGGCCTGCGCGCCGAACACCTTGTACGGCGTCGGCTCGACAAGGCCGACCTCGCCCAACTCCTTGAAGCCCTTGTCCACCTTGGTCAGCTGCGATCCGGACGCGATCGGCACCACGATCTGCTCCGGGATGCGCCAGCCGAGCTGTTCGGCCACCTCGAAGGCAAGCGTCTTCGAGCCTTCGGAGTAGTACGGCCGGACGTTGACGTTGACGAACGCCCAGGTCTCGTTCTCGGCGGCCAGTTCGGTGGCCAGGCGGTTGACGTCGTCGTAGTTGCCGTCGACGGCGATCAGCGAGCCGTCGTAGACGGCGGTGGTCAGCACCTTGGCGCGTTCCAGCGAGGACGGGATCAGCACGACCGATTCCCAGCCAGCGCGGGCAGCGGCGGCGGCGACGGCGTTGGCGAGGTTGCCGGTGGACGGGCAGGCCAGCACCTCGAAGCCGAACTCGCGCGCGGCGGCGAGCGCGACGGCGACGACGCGGTCCTTGAACGAGTGCGTCGGGTTGCCGGTGTCGTCCTTGACCCAGATCCGCTTGACGCCCAGCGCCTTGGCCAGCCGGTCGGCGCGGACCAGCTTGGTACAGCCTGGCTCGGTGTTCGGGATGTCCTCGACGTTCGAGGGGACGGGCAGCAGCCGCTTGTAGCGCCAGATGTTGCGCGGGCCTGCCTCGATCTCCTCGCGGGTGATCCTGCCGAAGTCGTAGGCGACCTCGAGCGGGGAGAAGTCCTCAGCGGAGACGAACTCGGGGGCGAGTGGCTGGCGGTGGCCCTCTTCCTTGGACACGAGCTCAACTGCGGGACCGAGGTCCACATCCGAGCCGGAGCGAAGCGTGCTGGGGGCGCCGAAGGTTGTTGTCATGCGAGGTCCTCTCCTCATCTGTCCCACTTCTGGGCCGGAATTGGCACCGTGATCGTCAGCTACCTCGCTGGATCGAGATGACTGGCTGACGCCGGTTGCCGGGGCTTCGCAGGGCCGTTCCCTCTGCCCCTCTGGATGAGCGGTATTCAGTTGTGCGCCGCTGTGGGCGTCTGGCAATACACGTTACGGTACGCGACGTCGATCGCGCCATGCGGTATCACGCTGTGTTGACGTGGGACCCGCCACAGTTGATGTTGAGGCGGCTGGGACGACGTCCTCGCCGGGGTCGTAGATTGGGCGCGTGAGCCCCGCAGCGAAGTCCTCGAACGACCCAGCGCCCCTGCACCTCGTGCTCGGTGACGAGCAGCTGCTGGTGGAACGCGCGGTGCGAGCGGCCGTCGACGCCGCCCGCGCCGTGGACCCGACGTCGGAGCCTACGACGTTGCGGGCGTCCGAGCTGACCGCGCCGGTGCTGCTCGAACTGGCCAGCCCCACGCTGTTCAGCGAGGGCAGGATCATCGTGATCGAGGCGGCGCAGGACATCGGGCAGGACACGGCCGACGCGCTCCAGTCGTACCTCGACGACCCGGCCGACGGCGTGACGATGATCGTGGTGCACAGCGGCGGCGGGCGCAGCAAGGCCGCCAAGGCGCTGCCGAACGCGCTGCGCAAGGCTGGCGCGGCGGTCGCGGAGTGCAACAAGCTCAGCAAGCAGTCGGATCGGGAGTCGTTCGTGCGCGCAGAGGTGAAGCGCGCCGGTGGCGGCATCGACGCGGGTGGCGTGAGCGCGCTGCTCGACGCCGTGGGCTCTGACCTGCGGGAACTGTCCGCGGCCGCGTCGCAGCTCGTCTCGGACTCCGGCGGGAAGGTCGATGAGCAGGCGGTGCGCCGCTACCACCGGGGTCGCGCCGAGGTGACCGGGTTCGCCGTCGCGGAGAAGGTCATCGCGGGCGATGAAGCCGCCGCCCTGGAGTCGCTGCGGTGGGCGTTGCAGATCGGCGTGCCGCACGTGCTGATCGCGGACGCCTTCGCCGACGCGGTGCGGACGGTCGCGCGCGTCTCGGCGGCGGGCAGGGGCAACCCGAACCACATGGCCGGTGAGCTGGGCATGCCGCCGTGGAAGATCCGCAAGGCGCAGGGACAGGTGCGGGGCTGGAGCACGCCAGGGTTGCGGGAGTCGATGCGGATCGTCGCCACCCTCAACGCCGAGGTGAAGGGGGCGGCGGCCGACCCGGACTACGCCCTTGAGCGTGCCGCGTTGAAGCTGCTCGCGGCGCGCAACCGTCGCTGACGTCCGGCGCCGGGTCGCGGGAGAAGTTGATCTACTTTGCTCCTTGAGTTACCAAAATTCGTTCCGATTGTCCGGTTCAGCTGGTCACTCAGGGAGCAAAGTAGATCAACACGGGCGTGAGCCCTGTCCTGACGCACGAAAAACGGGGCACGCCAGCGACGTGCCCCGTTTCGCGAAAGTCGTTACAGCGAGTTGACCCGCTTGGCCATGGCCGACTTCTTGTTCGCGGCCTGGTTCTTGTGGATGACGCCCTTGGCGACCGCCTTGTCCAGCTTGACGCCTGCGGTGCGCTGCAACTCGGCGGCCTTGTCCTTGTCACCAGCCGCCGCTGCCTCGCGGAACTTGCGGATCGCCGTCTTCACCGAGGACCTGACGGCCTGGTTGCGCTGCCGCGCCTTCTCGTTGGTCTTGATGCGCTTCATCTGGGACTTGATGTTGGCCACGGGCCGTCTCCTTCGTCTCGTCGGTGATGTCGTGCCGCGCGTGTCTGGCCCTGCGTGCGCAGGCTTCCTCCCTGGCGGAATGCCACACGGCAACGACGGTCAACGGTAACACCGGTCGCGTTCGGCCCAGCGGTGAGGTACCCAGGAGCAATGGAAGTACTGAGCAGCCGGATCCTGCTGAAACCGCGCGATCCGGAGCGCAGCAGGAAGTTCTACGCCGACCAACTCGGGCTGGCGATCTACCGAGAGTTCCCCGGCGGCACGGTGTTCTTCCTCGGCGGCGGCTTCCTCGAGGTCGTCGGGCAGGGCAGCGAGGAGCCCCACGCCGACGTCGCGCTGTGGTTGCAGGTGCGCGACCTGGCGAGCACGGTCGCGGAGCTGGTCGAGCGGGGTGTGCCGATCACGCGGGAGCCGAGGCAGGAGCCGTGGGGACTGCGCGAGGCGTGGATCGCCGACCCGGACGGCATCCGGATCGTGCTCGTCGAGGTGCCGGACGACCATCCGCTGCGGGTCGACACGCGCTGAGCGTCGTCACGCGGGCTTGGCGGCGCGGAGCTGGAACGCGAGCGAGCTGAATCGGCCCGGCGGCTGCCAGGTCCAGCTCTGCACGTCGGTCAACCCGGCGGATTCGACCTCAGCCACGAGCGCCTGCTGGGACGTGGGCAGCCACTTGGCGTGCGACGACAGCACGAACCGTCCACCTGGCCGCAGCACGCGGCTCACTTCGGCCAGCCCCGCGGCGAGGTCGTCCCACAGCTGGATGTTGTTGACGCTGAGCACGACGTCGAAGGCGTTGTCGTTGGCGCCGGTCGCCTCCGCCGAGCCGTTGCGGACGCCGACCTTGCCCGCGTGGACCAGGTCACGACACCGCTCGACGCTGGCGCGCAGCATGTCCTCCGACGGGTCGATGCCGGTCGTGTGGCGCGCCCGTTCGGCGGCGGCCCGCAGTCCCACGCCGGGGCCGGGGCCGAGGACCAGCGCGATGTCGGTCTCGGTCAGCGCGGCGACGTCGACGATGTGGCGCTCGGTCGCGGCGTTGCCCCGCGCCATGAGCGCGCCGCCGATGCGGCCGAGCCTGCCGCTCGGATGCCCGAACGCTCGATCGATGATGGGTGGCACTGTCTGGCTCATATCCAAAGCACATCACGGCCGCTGACCTGGCGCATCGGGGAATCGCCCTGATTCGGCGGTGCGGCGTGTCAGGGTCTGGAACGCACCGCCGTGGTCTGCTCGCCGCCACCTGCCGTGGTTTGCACGACGGCATGGGACGATAGGTGGCGCACCCGCAGACCAGTCAGAGGACCACGCTGAGTGAGCACGTTCGCAGATACGACGTTTACGCCGCCGGAGCAGATCCGCAACTTCTGCATCATCGCGCACATCGACCACGGCAAGTCCACGCTTGCCGACCGGATGTTGCAGCTCACCGGCGTGCTCCAAGAGCGGGACTACCGGGCGCAGTACCTGGACCGGATGGACATCGAGCGGGAACGCGGCATCACCATCAAGGCGCAGAACGTGCGGCTGCCTTGGACAAGCACAGTCGGTCGACATCCGCAGAATTGCGTGCTGCACATGATCGACACGCCGGGCCACGTCGACTTCACCTACGAGGTCTCCCGCGCGCTCGCGGCGTGTGAGGGCGCGGTCCTGCTGGTCGACGCCGCGCAGGGTATCGAGGCGCAGACGCTGGCGAACCTCTACCTCGCACTGGAGAAGGACCTCCACATCATCCCGGTCCTGAACAAGATCGACCTGCCAGCCGCAGAGCCGGACAAGTACGCCGCCGAGCTGTCCCACATCATCGGCTGCGAGCCGTCCGACGTGCTGCGGGTGTCGGCCAAGACCGGCGACGGCGTCCGTGAGCTGCTGGACGAGATCGTCAAGCAGGTGCCGCCGCCCGAGGGCGACGCCGACGCGCCCGCCCGCGCGATGATCTTCGACTCGGTCTACGACACCTACCGGGGCGTCGTCACCTACATCCGGGTGATCGACGGGCAGATCACGCCGAGGCAGCGGATCAGGATGATGTCCACGAACGCCACCCACGAGCTGCTCGAAGTCGGCATCATCTCGCCCGAGCCGAAGCCGAGCAAAGGGCTCGGCGTCGGGGAGGTCGGCTACCTCATCACCGGCGTCAAGGACGTGCGCCAGTCCAAGGTCGGTGACACCGTGACCTGGGAGAAGCGCGGGGCGACCGAGCCGCTGCCCGGCTACCGCGAGCCGCAGCCGATGGTCTACTCCGGGCTCTACCCCGTGGACGGCTCCGACTACCCGGTGCTGCGGGAGGCGCTGGAGAAACTCCAGCTCAACGACGCCTCGCTGACGTTCGAGCCGGAGACGTCCGCCGCGCTCGGTTTCGGCTTCCGGTGCGGCTTCCTCGGACTGCTGCACCTGGAGATCACCCGGTCCAGGCTGGAGCGCGAGTACAACCTCGACCTGATCGCCACCGCTCCCAACGTCGTCTACCAGGTGTATCTGGAGGACGGCACCGACTTCGAGGTCACCAACCCGTCCGACTGGCCCGCCACCAGCAAGATCGCCGAGGTGCACGAGCCGGTCAGCAAGGTCACGGTGATCGCGCCATCGGAGTTCATTGGCGCGATCATGGAACTGTGCCAGGGCAAGCGCGGCGAACTACGCGGCATGGACTATCTGTCCGAGGACCGCGTCGAACTGCGCTACCGGCTGCCGCTCGGCGAGATCATCTTCGACTTCTTCGACTCGCTGAAGTCCCGCACCCGCGGCTACGCCTCGCTCGACTACGAGGAGGAGGGCGAGCAGGCGTCCGACCTGGTCAAGGTGGACATCCTCCTGCAGGGCGAGCCGGTCGACGCGTTCTCCGCGATCGTGCACAAGGACCACGCCTACGCGTACGGCACGAAGATGGCGACGCAGTTGCGGGAGCTGATTCCCCGGCAGCAGTTCGAGGTGCCGATCCAGGCCGCCATCGGCTCGCGGATCATCGCGCGCGAGACCATCCGCGCCATCCGCAAGGACGTCCTCGCCAAGTGCTACGGCGGCGACATCTCGCGGAAGCGCAAGCTGCTCGAGAAGCAGAAGGAAGGCAAGAAGCGGATGAAGACCGTCGGCAGGGTCGAGGTCCCGCAGGAGGCCTTCGTCGCCGCGCTGTCCGCCGACGGGCCAGCCGACAAGACCAAGGGCAAGAAGTAGCGCCTACCGGTACGTCGTGAGCGGCTGGTAGCGGGCGGCCACCGGCTGACTGCCGATGGCCGCACGCGTTCGGTACTAGCTCGCGGCGGCGTCCGGCGTGATCGCGGTCGGTGGGGTGACAGTGTTGCTGGCGGTCCTGGCGGTCCTGGCCGTGCGGGTGCAGCCCTCGCCGAAGTGGCTCACCAACTGGTGGACTTCCTCGGCGTGGTCGAGCTGCGGGCAGTGTCCCCAGTCCTCGCGCACCAGCAGCCTGCTGTGCGGGACGAGGGTGTGCAGCATCGTGCCACCCGCCGCGCGGACCAGTCGATCGCGCCCGCACGCCACCACCAGCAGCGGTGCGGTGATGCGGTCCAGCTCGTAGCAGTCGTCCAGCTCCTCGACCAGCCTGCGCGCCTGGTTCAGCCGCCACGTCGTCGACCGGTAGTCCGGGAACAGCGACAGGAACCGCCGCACGTGCTCGTCGCCGCTCGGTCGAGGCGTCGCGTACAGCAACCGGGGGATGACGCTGTCAGCGACCGTGCGGATGACCTTTCCCGGCACAGGCAGCGGGAGCGAGGCATACATCCGCAGCGGCAACGGGTACTTGCGGATCGCGCGCACCAGCCAGGTGTCGGAGAACCCGGGCGCGGCGATCGACGTGACGCCCGCGATCGGCAACCAGCGGTTCTGCGCCGCGCGGAGGCTCACCGTGCCACCGAGCGAGTTGCCGACCAGCACGACGTCACCGTGGGCTGCCTGGTCCTTGACGACGGCACTAACGAAAGCGTCCATCTGCGGCAGGATCGGCCCGTCGCGCAGCTCGTCGGCCTCGCCGAAGCCGGGCAGGTCGATGGCGATGGCCGACGAGCCCTCGGCCGCCAGCTGCCGTAACAACGGCGTCCAGGTGTCCGCGCTGTCGCAGTAACCGTGGAACAGCACGAAGCGGGGCCGCGACGGTGATCCGCGCAACGCCCGGCGACGTCGTGCCGAGCGCGGACGCTCCGGTTTCGGCCCGACCTCCAGCACGCGGGTGCGCGCCCCCGCGAAACGTCGGTGCCGGACGCGGACGAGCGCCTCGCTTGCTTGCGGGGCGCCATCCGGCGTCGTGGGCCGCTCCGATGCGGTCGTCATGAATCCAGGTTAAACAGAAGCGACCTGCTTTATGCGTAGGTAACGCGATCACAAAGCAGCATCGGTACGCTCCGCCCACCGTGACCTGCGAGCATGGTGGTGCCGACGTGCGACACGACTGCTCCGTTCGGGCTCACAGCGTGAACACGGTCTTACCCGCTGTGTCGCCGTCGAGCATGGTGCGGAAGCCATCCTTGGCCTCCGACAGCGGCAGCTCGGTGCCGATCTGCGGGCGGATTCCGGCAAGCCGGACGAACTCCAGCAAGCTCGCCAACTCATCACGGGTACCCATTGTGGAGCCAACCACCCGCAGTTGCAGGAAGAACAGCCGCTGCAGCTCGGCGCTCGGGTCCGGGCCGCTGGTCGAGCCGGAGACCACGATGATGCCGCCCGGCTTGAGGGACTTCATCGAGTGCGACCACGTCGCCTTACCGACCGTCTCGAACACGGCATCCACCCGCTCCGGCAGCCGCGCGCCGGACTCGAACGTCTCGTGCGCGCCGAGCTGCTTCGCGAGGTCGCGCTTGGCCTCGCTGCGGCCGGTCACCCAGACCCGCATCCCAGCGGCGCGGCCGAGCTGCACCAACGCCGTGGACACGCCGCCGGACGCGCCCTGCACCAGCATCGTCTGGCCAGGGCGCAGGCCCGACTTGACGAACAGCATCCGGTACGCGGTCAGCCACGCCGTGCCCATGATCGCGCCCTCGGCGAACGACATCTCGGCGGGCTTCGGGATCGCGTTGCGCTTCGGGACGATCACCTGTTCGGCGAAGGTGCCCTGGTGCTTCTCGGTGAGCAGCGTGCGCTTCGGGTCGAGGGTCTCCTCGCCGCGCCACTCCGGGTCGCCGATGACGGAATGCAGCACGACCTCGGTGCCGTCGTCGAGCGTCCCGGCGCCGTCGCAGCCGAGGATCATGGGGAACTGGTCCGGTTTGATGCCGACACCGCGCAGCGTCCAGATGTCGTGCATGTTGAGGCTCGCGGCTTTGACGTTGACCGCGACCCAGCCGTCCGGGACGTCGGGTTCGGGGCGGTCCCCGACGGCGAGTGAGGCGAGCGTGTCGTCAGCGTTGGGCTCGGAAGCGTAGACAGCGAACATAACGACACCGTAGACGACGCGCGTGGGCTGGCGGGGACTACGCTTGGGGCGTGGCTGCTGATCTCGGGACCTGGTGGGACAGCGTCGAACTGTGGGTGGTGCAGCTGTGGTTCCCGTTACAGTTCGTCGTGGTCATGGCGGCCGTCGTGCCGGTGTGCCTTCTCGCGGCCTGCGCGGTGGATCGCGTTGTCGACCGGGTCGCGGCAGCGCTGCGAGGATCACGCGGTTGAGGGGCGGCGAGGTGGCCGATGGTGGTCAGGTGGCGTCTCGGTGACGCCGTGGCGACGTCTAGGATTCGCTCGTGTTCTCCCGTAGGCGGATCAGCGCGGCCCTTGTCGGGCTCATCGTCCTCGTCGTTGGCGGTTGGCTTGTCCAGGACGTCGTGGCTGACGGTAACGCCGGGTTCGACGTCGTCGCGTTGTCCGAGCTGCCGCCACAAGCCGCAGCGACCTGGCAGCGGATCGAGGCGGGCGGGCCGTTCCCGTACCCGCAAGACGGGACGGTGTTCGGCAACCGGGAGGGGTCGCTGCCGGAGCGGCCGCACGGCTACTACCGGGAGTACACGGTGGACACGCCCGGCCTCGGCCATCGCGGCGCGCGACGGCTCGTCACAGGGGAGGATGCCGAGCTGTACTACACCGAGGACCATTACCAATCATTCGTACTCGTCGACCCCGATCGGTAGGTATCTGTGAGCACCATGGCAGAGCCACCCAACGCGACGGACGTGGCCGCTGAGGCGCGGGCGCGCGGCGCGTTCGTGCACACGATGCAGGGCGATGCGCTGCGCGACAAGCTCTCCGTGCTGGACGGGATCGCGACGACGTTGCGGTTCCCCGACACGTTCGGCCGCAACCTCGACGCGCTCTACGACTGCCTGACGGACCTGTCGTGGCTCCCGGCCGGTGAGCACGTGCTGATCTGGGTGTCGGCCACCGGGCTCGCCGAGCAGGACCCGAAGTTGTACCTGGCGATCCGCAGCGTGCTCTCCGACGCGCAGCGCGCGCTCGGCCCTGCGGGCGAGCGCGGCGACGACCGCCAGTTCACGGCCGTCGTCGCCGCCCCCTGACCCGCGAGTCGCACCTTATTCGCCGCGAGTCACACCTTGTTTGCGGTGAGTTGCACCGCAGAACCCGGCGCGAGTCGCACCGTGCGGCGTCGTTCAGATGACCCCGCGCTCGCTCAGCCTCGCGATCGCGTCGTCGTCGAGCCCGAGCACGTCGCGGAAAACCTCGTCGTTGTGCTCGCCGAGTTCCGGCCCCGCACTGCGGACGCGCCCCGGCGTCGCGCTCAGCTTCGGGAAGACGTTCTGCATGGGCACATCGCCCAGCTCGGGGTGCGCCACCCGTATGATCGCCTCGCGTGCCTTGAAGTGCGGGTCGTTGAACATGTCGCGCGCGGTGTAGATGCGCCCGGCGGGCACGCCGGACTCGTGCAGCCGGTCGAGTAGCTCGTCGGCGTCGAAGCGCGCCGTCCAGTCCGCGATGAGCTTGTCCAGGTCGGCCGCGTTCGCCCCGCGCGCGGAATGCGTCGTGTAGCGGTCGTCGTGGAGCAGGTCGGTGCGTCCCATCACGGTCGCCAGTCGCGTGAACACCGTGTCCTGATTCGCCGCGATGAGCACGAGCTCACCGGACCCCGTCGGGTAGACGTTGCTTGGCGCCACGTTCGGCAGCACCGACCCCGAGCGCTCCCGCTGGTACCCGGCCAGCTCCCACTCCGGCAGCAGGGACTCCATCATCGCGAGCACCGCCTCGTAGATCGCGGAGTCAACGACCTGCCCGCGACCGGTCTGCGTCCTGGCGTGCAACGCGGCGAGCACGCCGATCGTCGCGAACACGGCCGCCAGCGAGTCACCGATGGAGATCCCCGACCGCGACGGTGGCTTCTCCGGGTCGCCGCTGACGTAGCGCAGCCCGCCCATCGCCTCCCCGACGGAGCCGAACCCGGCGCGCGGGGCGTACGGGCCGTCCTGCCCGTACCCGGTGACCCGCGCGAGGATCAGGCGGGGGTTGCGCTCGGCGAGGACGTCGTAGCCGAGGCCCCACCGTTCCAGCGAACCCGGCCGGAAGTTCTCCACAACGATGTCCGCCTGCTCGATGAGCGACCGCGCCAGCCGCTGGCCGTCCGCTTCCCGCAGGTCGCAGGTGACGGACTTCTTGTTCCGTGCGACGACCGGCCACCACAACGACTTGCCGTGCGGCTTCTCCTGCCCCCACTGCCGCATCGCGTCGCCGACGCCCGGCGCCTCGATCTTGATGACTTCGGCGCCCAGGTCGCCGAGGAGCTGTGCGCAGAACGGCCCCGCGAGCAACTGGCCCATCTCCACCACGCGCAGGCCAGTCAGCGGACCATCCTGCCGTTCATCGCCGGACATGCGGTCGTTCCTCCCTTGTTCGCTCGTGTGCCGTTTGCCACTTCGTCACTGAATTGTATCCAATCTAGCCAGGATCCAGCGCAGCCACAAGCACTGACGAGGAAAATCTGCGATGCGCTACGCAATCTCGTATACAATCTAGCGACCTTCCGTCGCGGCCGGGATCAGCGCGACGGCCAGCAGCGGACACACCGCGATCAGCGCGAACGTGCTGCCATAGCCGATCGCGCCGATCGCAGCGCCGAGCACCGGGAGCACGGCGGCGGCGCAGGCGTTCTGGAGCGTGTTCTGGATGCCGAGGGCGCGTCCCGCCCAGGAGTAGCCCGCGTGCTCGGCGACGGCGGTGAAGGCGAGCCCGTTGGGGCTGACCGTGACGACCGCCGCCACGAGCACGGTGACCGAGGCGACCACCGGCCCCGCCATCGCCCCGGCGGCGACCGCGAGCATGAGCCCGCCGATGCCGAGCGCGACGTACCGCAACGGGCGCAGCCGACTGCCGACCCGGTCCGACCAGAACCCGGCGAGCAGGCGCGCGGCGGCCCCGCCGATGGCGGCGATCGCCAACGCACGCCCAGCGGAAGCCGCGTCCCAGTCGTGGTCCTCGACGAGGTAGGCCAGCGCGAACGTCGCGATCCCGAACTGCGACGGGATCAGCAGCGCGCTGGCCGCGTGGATGCGCCAGAGCGTCGGGGTGCGGTACGGCGACCCCGGCGATGCGGCGACCCGCTGGGCGCCGTGTACCGGATCGCGCACCGCCACGACGACGAACACCGTCGCGAGCAGGCACAACGTCGTCAGGAAGAGCAACCCCGCCGAGAGGCCGTCGCGAGCGAGCGTGGGCAGGGCGAGGGCGCCGATCGCGATGCCGAGCGGCTGCGACATCTGGCGCACGGCCATCGCGACGCCGCGTTCCGTTGTGGCGAACCAGCCGAGCACCAGTCGACCGCTCGCCGCGTGCACCGACGCGCCAGCGGCCCCCGCCAGGAACAGCGCGACGCCGAGGGTGCGGTGGTTCTGGCTGAGGGTGGCGCCGGTGAGTGCCAGCGTCGCAAGCCCGAGGCCGGACGTCAGCACCATCCGTTCGCCCCACCGGTCGGCGGCAGCGCCCCAGGCCACCAGCGTGACCAGCAGTCCCGCGATCGGACAGGACATCAGGATGCCTGCCTGCGACAGCGACAGCCCGTCGGCGCGCAGCGCGGGGATCAGGTACGGCAACCCGTACTGGAACGCGCACGCCGCCGTCATCGCGAAGAGCCCGGCGGCGAGCACCACCCAACGTCGTCTGCCGGTGACCTCCTCGGGCGGGGTATCCGTGGTGGCGCCGCGCGTCACGGGGTGTTCCCGGCGGGGAACGGCCCCGCTCGGCCCAGCAGCGCGGGCACGGGCTTGCCGAGCTGAGTGCCGATCCAGGTGCCGGTCATGGCGACCGCGTCGGCGTCGAGGCCGGTGCGCAGCCCCATCCCGGCGAGCAGATACTCCAGGTCCTCCGTCGCCACGTTGCCGGTCGCGTTCGGGGCGAACGGGCAGCCGCCGATGCCGCCACAGCTGGAGTCCAGTGTGGACACCCCGGCCATCACGGCGGCGGTGGCGTTCGCGTAGCCCGTGTTACGCGTGTTGTGGAAGTGGAAGCGCAGCGGGATGTCGGTGACCTCGCGGGATTTCTGTACCAGCTCGGTGACCTTGGTGGGCAGGCCGACGCCGATGGTGTCGGCGAGCGCGATCTCCGCGGGCCCCGCGTCGGCTACCCTGCGCACCAGCTCCCGCACGTGGCCGGTGCTCACCGTGCCCTCGAACGGGCAGCCGAACGCGGCGGCGATGGTGACCGTCGCCCTGACCCCGGCGTCACGGGCGAGGTCGGCGATGTCGGACAAGACCGCCAGCCCTTCCTCGGTCGTGGTTCCCTGGTTCCGCTGGCTGAAGGTGTCCGTGGCGACGACGACGGCGTTGACCTCGTCGACCTTGGCGTCCAGCGCGCGCTCGACGCCGCGCCGGTTCAGCACCAGACCCGCGTACGTCACGTCGTCGAGGCGGGGAACGCTCGCCATCACCTCGTCGGCGTCGGCCATCTGCGGCACCCGGTGCGGATGGACGAACGACACCGCCTCGATGCGCCGTGCTCCCGCCGCGATCAGTCGCTCGATGAAGTCGACCTTCGTCTCGACCGGCAGTACGGTGTCCTCGTTCTGCAGGCCGTCCCTCGGCCCGACCTCGATGATCTCCGCGCTGGAGAGCGCATCCATCGCTGACCACCTTTCGTACACAATTCTCGATCTGGCCATCGTGCCGCCTTGGACTTATCGCTGTCCAGCCTTGTGTGTCGACCGCGCTTCCGCTAACTTGTACACAATCTTGAGGAGGTGAACCGTGTCACACGCTGCCGAGCGGGCCTACACGGACCTGCGGCTTGAGATCTTGAAAGGGGTGCATCCCGCCGGGACGCGGCTGCGCGAGGAGCAGCTCGCGGTGACGCTCGGCCTCAGTCGCACCCCGGTACGGGAGGCGCTGCGGCGGTTGGAGTCGGACGGTCTCGTGACTGTGACACCGAACCGGGGCGCGGAGGTCGTCCGCCTCGGCGTCGAGGACTTCGAGGAGATCTTCGACGTGCGCTCGGTGCTGGAGAGCCAGGCCGCCCGGCGCGCCGCAGAGCGCAACGACGTGGACGTGGCTCCGCTGCGCGCGTTGTGCGAGGCGATGGAGTTCCAGCTGTCCGCCCTCAACGAGGACGGCTACGACGAGATCACCCGCCTGAACATGGAGTTCCACCGCACCATCCACCGCGCGGGCGGGCACCGGCTGATCCCGGACCTGTTGTCGCGCGTGATCGAGGTGCCGCTCGTTCGCAGGACGTTCGACCAGTACACGTCCGCCGAGCTGGAACGGAGTTTCCTCCAGCACAGGGAGCTCGTCGAGGCGATCGCCATCGGCGACGGCGACTGGGCCGAAGCCGTCATGCGGTCCCACGTGCGCGCGGCGCGGGCCGCGTTGCTGCGCGTCGTCGCGGCGCCCGAGACGCCGAACTGACCCACGCCGCCCTGGACGTCGTCCGGGGTGTCGCTGCCCTGCCCGGTGGGCACACCACAACCTTCCGCATTCGCGAATGCGAATCGTGCGGAATGGCAAGTATCGACCCGATGCGGGAGTTCACTATGGACCAAAGACGATCCGATGACCGTTCCGTCAGGGAACCCATACGCAGTCCCTGGGTGTGGGTGGTCATGTCATTGATCATCCTGGCGGGGATTCCGCTCTACTTGCCCTCCGGCGTCGTCGAACCGCTGGTGTTCGGCGTGCCGTACTGGGTGGTGCTCTCCGTCTGCTGCACGCTCGCGCTCTCCGCGTTCACGAGCTGGCTGTGCCTGCGCAAGTGGAACCTGGTCGAGCAGCAGGAAGAGGCGGCAGCCGACGTCACGGACGGAGGGTCGACGTGGAAAATCTGAACTTCGGTGGCACCAGCGGCATTATCGTGCTGCTCGCTTACGCCGCGATCATGCTGATCATCGGCTACTTCGCCGGACGAGGGCAGCCGAACGTCCGCACCAGCGTGCGCGGGTACTTCCTCGCCGGTCGTGGCCTGGGCTTCGTCGCGCTGTTCTTCACGCTGTATGCGACCCAGTACAGCGGAAACTCGGTCATCGGCTACGCACCTGAGGCCTACCGATCGGGGTTCGTGTGGTGGCAGTCGGTCATGTTCATGATCGCGGTCATCGCGGTGTATCTGCTGTTCGCGCCCCGGCTGTATGTCATCGCGAAGCGGGAGTCGTTCGTGACGCCGACCGACTGGGTCCGCCACCGCTTCCGCTCGACCCGGGTCTCGATTCTCGTCGCGATCCTGATGCTGTGGGGGCTGGCGAACTACCTGCTCGAACAGCTCGTCGCGATGGGCCAGGGCATCTCTGGCCTGACCGGCAACACCGTGCCCTACCAGATCGGCGTGATCGCGTTCGTGCTCGTCATGCTGGCCTACTCCTGGATGGGCGGCATGCGCGCGGTCGCGCTGACCGACGTGATGCAGGGCATCGCGCTGCTGATCGGCGTCGGGGTGTTGCTGTTCGGGTCGCTGTACCTGATCGAGGGCGACATCGCCGGGCTCACGCAGCACGTCGTGAACCAGTCGCCGGAGAAGGTGGGCGTGCCGGACGGCGAGACGTCGGTGAACTGGCTGGCGATGATCGTCCTCATCGGCTTCGGCGCCGCGGTCTACCCGCACGCGATCCAGCGGGTGTACGCCGCGAAGAGCGAGCGCACGCTCAAGCGGTCGCTGGCCATCATGGCGTGGATGCCGTTCGTGACGACCGGCGTCGTCTTCCTGGTCGGCATCATCGGGCTCGAGCTGTTCCCTGGACTGTCCGAGACGGACTCGGAGCAGCTGGTCGGCATGATGGCGAACAAGGTCGCCGGGATCAACGTCGTGTTCTACCTGCTCATGATCCTGCTGTTCGGCGGCGTGATCGCGGCGATCGTGTCCACGGCGGACTCCGCGTTGCTGAGCCTGTCGTCGGTGGTCTCGCACGACCTCTACGGCCGGTACATCAACCCGCGTGCGTCCGAACGGCAGCAGGTGCTCGTCGGCAAGCTCGTCGGGATCGCGGTGGTCGCGGTGCTGTTGCTGCTCGCGTGGAACCCGCCGACCACGCTCTACAACATCTTCGTGCTGAAGTTCGAGCTGATCGTGCAGATCGCACCGGCGTTCATCCTCGGGCTCTACTGGGACCGGCTCCGGGCGGGGCCGCTGTTCTGGGGCATGCTCGCGGGCGCGTTGTTCGCCGGGGTGTGGACCGTGATGGGCGAGGAGGAGCTGTACGGCGTCCCCGGAGGGCTGCTCGGCCTCGGCATCAACGTTGCCATCGCCGTCCTCGGCTCGCTGCTGACGCCACGGGATGAGGGTGACGGCGATGCGGCCGTGCCCACGACGGCGGAGACGACCGCGACGGGATAGCCGGCCGCACGACGCCGGGAGCTCGTGCGCTCCCGGCGTCGTGGCCGGGTACGGTGCCGACGTGAGCACCGCACCATCCTGGGACGCCCTCCGGGACGCCGTCGCCGACACGAGCCGCGCGCTGGCGTCGTCCGGCGCGGTGATCGGCACGGCGGGCAACGTGAGTGCCAGGGCAGGGGAGCACGTGGCGGTCACGGCCACCGGGGTCGTGCTGGCCCAGACGGCGCCCGAGCACGTGACCGTGGTGGACCTCGCGGGGAACGTCGTGGCGGGTGACCTGGAGCCGACGTCGGAGCTGCGGATGCACCTCGGCATCTACCGCCGGTACCGCGCGGGGGCCATCGTGCACACGCACTCGCCGCTGGCGGTGGCGCTCTCGACGGTGCTCGACGAACTGCCGTGTATCCACTACCAACTGCTCGAGCTCGGCGGCGCCATCCGGGTGGCGCCCTTCGCCCCGTTCGGCACATCGGAACTGGCTGAGCTGGTGCTGACGGCGTTGGCGGACAAGTCGGCGGCGCTGCTGGCCAACCACGGCGCGATCGCCTACGCGTCCACACTGGACCGCGCGCTGGACGACGCGCTGCTGCTGGAGTGGGCCTGCGGCGTCTACCAAAAAGCGGCGGCGATCGGCCCGCCGCGTGCGCTGGACGCCGAGCAGCAGGCCGCGGCGCGCCAGGTCGTGCTGGACCGTGACTACGGCACGCTCCACCGGCTCAGCGAGCCGTCAGCACCCGATCCTCCGTGACGATCGCGGTCACCAGGTCGGCGGGGGTGACGTCGAAGGCGAGGTTCAACGCGGCCGTGTCGGGCGGCGTGTGCGTGCCGAGCATTTCCGCCGGGTCGCGGACCTCGATCGTCACGGCCGAGCCGTCGGGCGTGTCCGGGTCGATGGTCGACTCGGGTGCCGCGACGACGAACGGGATACCGGCTCGGGCCGCCGCCAGCGCCAGCGGGTAGGTACCCACCTTGTTGATCACGTCGCGGTTCGCGGCGACCCGGTCCGCGCCCACGATCACCGCGTTCACCATGCCCCGTGCCACGACGCTCGGTCCGGCCGAGTCCACCACCAGGGTGTGCGCGATCCCGGCCTGTGCCAGCTCCCACGCCGTGAGCCTGGCGCCCTGGAGCAGTGGCCGGGTCTCGTTCAGGTAGACGTGACCGAGTGCCCCGTCCCGGTGCAGGGCGCGGACCACGCCCAGAGCGGTGCCCCACTCGACGCAGGCCAGCGCGCCCGCGTTGCAGTGCGTCTGGACGTTCACCGGACGTCCGAGCGCGTCGAGCAGCCACCGCGCCCCGCGCGAGCCCACGGCGCGGTTCACCCGCACGTCGGCGTCCAGGATGTCGAGTGCTTCCGCGAGCACGGCGTCAGGACCCTCGCCGAGCCGGGCCCGCGCCCGGTCGACACCCCAGGCCAGGTTCACCGCCGTCGGGCGGGCCGTGCGCAGCGTCTCGGCCTGGCGTGCGGCCTGCTCGGTGTCGCCGGACCTGGCGGCGAGCGCCACCCCCAGCGCACCGGCCACGCCCAGCGCGGGCGCACCCCGAACGGCCAGCCGGGTGATCGCGTCCACCAGGGCGTCCACCGTGTCGATCCGCAGCGTGACCAGTTCGCCGGGGAGTCGGGTCTGGTCGATCAGCTCGATGTGATCGCCGCGCCAGTCGATCGTGCGCACGGGTTCATTGTGCCCGACGTCCGGCGTGCGGAGGCATAATGCCCGGATGATCGAGACGACTGAGCACGACGACATCGCCGTCCTGCGCATGGACCACGGCCCGGTGAACGCGCTCGACCTGGAGCTGCTCACCGCGCTGCCGCGGGTGCTGGACCAGGTGGCCGACGCCCGCGCGGTGGTGCTCACCGGGATCGGCCGGTCCTTCTCGGCGGGCGTGGACCTCAAGCGCATCGCCGACGGCGGGGCGGAGTACGTCGCCGAGTTCCTGCCCGCGCTGAGCGTCGCGGCGCTGGCGCTGTTCGAGCACCGCCGCCCGGTCGTCGGCGCGGTGAACGGTCACGCGTTGGCTGGCGGGTGCGTCCTCGCCGCCGCGTGCGACCTGCGCCTGATGTCGGGCGGGACGGTCGGCCTCACCGAGCTGGCGGCGGGGGTGCCGTTCCCCACGGTGCCGCTGGAGATCATGCGCCACGCCGTCGGCCCTGCCGCCGAGCGGCTGGTCCTCGCGGCGCACCGTCTGGACCCCGCGCAGGCCGTCGAGATCGGCCTCGTCCACGAGACCGTGGCGCCCGACGCTCTCCTGCCCACCGCGCTCGACCGCGCCGTACACCTCGCCGCCGCACCACCCGAGGTGTACGCGCTGGCGAAGTCGCAGCTCCGCCGCCCTGCCCGCGAGCGCATCGACGTCGGCACGCCGCTTGACGAGGAGGAGGTGCTGCGCATCTGGAGCGCGCCCGCGCTGCATGCGAAGCTGCGGGACTACCTCGACAGCCTGGCGACGTAGGGTTTTTGTCGGGCGGTTGGGGGATAGTGCTCGCATGGCATACGACGAAGACCTGGCGAACCGGATCCGCGAGCTGGTCGCCGCGGAATCCGGCGTCGCCGAGCAACGGATGTTCGGCGGGCTGGCGTTCCTCATCGACGGGAACATGTCCGTGGCGGCGAGCGGGCAGGGCGGGCTGCTCGTGCGCGCCGATCCGGCCGAGGCGGCTGCGCTCGTCGACGACCCGCACGTCACGCCGATGGTGATGGGCGGACGTGAGATGCGGGGATGGCTGAACGTCACCCTGGACGCGGTGCGGTCGGATGAGGCGCTCAGGACGTGGGTGACACGGGGTGTCGCGTTCGCGCGGACGCTCCCGGCCAAAGCGAAGCGACTCTGACATGGCCGACGAGGACAGCCGGCCGGCGCGGGTCGAGGACGTGCACGAGTTGGCGCTGGCCATGCCGCACGTCGCCGTCACGCATGGCGGCGGTGAGAATCCGGTCTATCAGGTCGGTGGGAAGTCGTTCATCTTCTTCCGCACGCCGCGACCGGACGCGGTCGATCCGGAGACCGGGGAACGGTACCCCGACGTCATCGTGTTCTGGGTCGCCTCCGAGGCGGAAAAACAGGCATTGGTGCAGGATCCGGCGCTGCCGTTCTTCACCACCCCTCATTTCGACGGGCACCGGTCCGTGCTGGTGCGCGCGAGTCGTCTCGGCGAGCTCACCCGGCAGGAGCTGGCGGAGCAGATGCAGGACGCGTGGCTGTCGCGGGCGTCGGCGCGGCGCGCGACGTCGTGGCTCAGCACCCATCCGCCAGTCTGATCGTCAATCGCGCACGGAGTGCTGTAGCAGCCCGTTGGCGATGACGTCGGTCGCCGTCTTGAGCAGCTCGCGAAGGTCGGCGTCGGATCGGCGCAGCCGGTCGGGACGCCAGCCGAGGCTGATGATGCCGTTCCAGGCCGACCACAGGACGGTCGCGACCGTCTCCGCCGTGTCATGCGTTCCGGACGTCGTGTTCGGCGTTAGGCGTCCGGGATCCAGTTCGGCTGGCGCTTCTGCGCGAACGCCGTGATGCCTTCCTGGCCTTCCTCGCTGGCGAAGAACCCCGCCGACAGCGACAGCATGTCGTTGAACGACTTCGCCAGGTCGTCGGCCGTGACGTCGCCGCGCAGCAGCTCCTTCGTGGCAGCGACCGCCTGCGGCCCACCCGCGACCAAGGCCTGCACGAAGCGTTGGACTTCGTCGTCCAGGGCGTCGGCGGGAACGGCCGAGTTGATCAGGCCAATGTCTGCGGCTCTGCTGGCGGTGAACTTCTCGCCGGTGAGGAACAGTTCGTGCGCCGCGCGCGGCAGCAGCCTCGGCAGCACCGGGATGGAGATCACGGCGGGCACGACGCCGATGCGGACCTCGCTGAACGCGAACGTCGCGTCCTCCACGGCCACGGCGATGTCGGCGGCGGCCACGATCCCGACGCCGCCCGCGCGGGCCGGTCCGGCCAGCTTCGCCACGACCGGCTTCGGGCTGGTCATGATCTGGGTCAGTAGCTGCGGGAACTCGTTGACGCCCTGGTCGCCCGCGCCGGAGCCGCGCGCTTCCTTGAGGTCCATGCCCGCGCAGAAGACGGGACCGGTGTGGTCGAGCACGATGACCCGGACCGCGTCGTCGTCGATCGCGCTGGTCAGGTGCTGCTTCAGCTCGGCGCGAAGCTGCGCGGACAGCGCATTGCGGTTGCTGGGGGAGTCGAGCGTGATGGTCGCGACGCCGCGATCCACCGCGTAGTGCACCAGTTCGTCAGCCATGGGAGACAGCCTCGCATACGTCGTCGCGACGGTCGCTGCGGCGAGTCGTGACGACGGTCACGCAGGCGACGCGGGAAGTCGGAACACGCGGCACGGGATCGTGCAACTCGCGGGGAATAGGGTGCAACTCGCGGCAAATACGGTGAGACTCGCGGGATTAGGCGGCGTGGGCGGTCAGGGTTGTGGCGGTCAGGTTTGTGGCCGTGGTGGCGTAGCGGGTGAGGACGACGTCAGCGACGGCGTCAGCCGCGCCGAGCGGTGCGGCAAGCAGGGCGTCCGGTGCGACGTCGCGGGCGCGCCGGTCGATGCGGTCCAGCAGCAGCCCGGGAGCCAGGAACCACGGCGCGATGGTGACCCGCTCCGCGCCGTGTGCCCGCAACGCCGCGATGGCGGACTCGACGTCAGGGCCGCACGTTGCGAAGGCGTGTGTGACCGCCGCGCAGTCGCCGCGCCGGTGCAGCCGCGCCGCGACATCCGCGACGACGTCATTGGCGGCGGCGTCGGCGGAGCCCACCCCCGCCAGGACGACGCCGAGCGTGGCGTCCGGGGCCGCGCCCGCCTCGGTCAGCCGGTCATACACCGCGTCGAACAGCAGTGGATCGGGACCGAGCACGTCGGACACCCGCACCCGCAGGCCCGGCGAGCGCTGCTCGGCCGCCGCGACCAGCGCGGGCAGGTCCACCTTGGAGTGGAAGGCGTTGCCCAGCAGCAGCGGCACCACGACGACCTCGCCGTGGCCTTCGGCGGCGACGTCGTCCAGCACGGACGCCAACGGCGGCTCGGAGAGGTCGAGGAACGCCACACGGATGTCCAGACCCGGCGCGAGTCGACACACGACGTCGGCCAGCCGCCGGATCGTGGCCGCCGAGCGCGGGTCGCGGCTGCCGTGCGCCACCAGCACCAGCGGCGCGCCGTCGTGCGGGGCAGGGCCGTGCGGGGCAGGCCCGGCCACGGCGACACCCTGCCGGGCGGGGCGAAAGCGTGCGAACCGCATCGTCAGCCGACACCCAACGCCGACAGCGGCGCGCCCACCAGCCCTGCGGCGAGCGTGTCACCGCTGGACGGGTCGATCACCAGGAACGCGCCGTTGCGGTGCGCGTGGCCGTAGTCGTCCACCGGCAGCGGCTCGGCGGTGCGCAGCTCGACACGGCCGATGTCGTTCAGCGCCAGCGAGTCCGGGTCGTCCTCGACCTGCAACGTCTGCTCGTCGAACCGCGCCGACAGCTCGGACACCATCCCCTGCACCGTCTTCGCGCCGTGCTTGACCAGCACCCGCGCGCCCGGTTTCAGCGGCTTCGACGCCAGCCAGCACAACGCGGCAGTGAACTCGTCGGTCACCTCCGGCGCGGACGCGGCCGCCGCGATCAGGTCGCCGCGCGCGATGTCGACGTCGTCGGCGAGCAGCAGCGTGACCGACGCGCCCGAGCCCGCTTCCTCCAGCGGCCCGTCGGCGGTGTCGATGCCCGTGACCGTGGTCCGCTGGCCATCAGGCAGGACGACGACCTCGTCGCCAGGCCGCACCGTGCCGGACGAGATCTGCCCCGCGTAGCCCCGGTAGTCCGGGAACTGCTCGGTGCGCGGCCGGATCACGTACTGCACCGGGAACCGGAACGACTCGTCGTGAGGGTCCGGCGCGACCGGCACCTCCTCGAGGTGCGTCAGCAGCGTCGGCCCGGTGTACCACGGCGTGTGCTCCGAGCGGGTGGCGACGTTGTCACCGTGCAGCGCCGACACCGGTACCGACAGGACGTCGCCGACGCCGTAGCCCAGCGCGGTCGCGTGCTCGGTGAACTCCTTGGCGATCACCTCGAAGGCGCACTCGTCGTAGTCCACCAGGTCGATCTTGTTCACCGCGAGCACCAGCCTCGGCACGCCCAGCAGCGCAAGGACGGCGGCGTGGCGGCGGGTCTGCTCGATCACGCCGTTGCGGGCGTCGACAAGCAGCACGCCGAGCTGCGCGGTGGACGCGCCTGTCACCGTGTTGCGGGTGTACTGCACGTGACCTGGCGTGTCGGCCAGCACGAACGACCGCTTTGGTGTCGCGAAGTAGCGGTAGGCGACGTCGATCGTGATGCCCTGCTCGCGCTCCGACCGCAGCCCGTCGACCAGCAGCGACAGGTCCGGCGTGTCAGCGCCACGGTCCACACTGGCCCGCGTGACGGCGTCGAGCTGGTCAGCCAGCACCGACTTCGTGTCGTAGAGCAGCCGCCCGACCAGCGTGGACTTGCCGTCGTCCACGCTGCCCGCTGTGGCGAGCCGGAGCAGTGAGCTCATCAGAAGTACCCCTCACGCTTGCGGTCCTCCATGGCTGCCTCGGAGAGCCGGTCGTCGGCGCGGGTCGCGCCCCGCTCGGTCAGCCTGCTGGCCTGCACCTCGGCGATCACCT
>WHTY01000022.1 GCA_009377475.1 Actinophytocola sp. | reverse complement strand
GTGCAGGACCTGGCGCGGCGGCTCGGGCTCGACTGGGACTACCACTCCCCCGCCGACGTCTTCGAGGAGATGGTGCCGCTGATGCCGGACTACACCAACCTCACCTACGACAACCTCGGCTCGTACGGCAAGCTCTACCCGAATCCCGATCCCGAGCTCAGCGACGGCACGGTGGTGCTGTTCGACGACCGGTTCAACACCGCGGACGGGCTGGCTCATCTCGTCCCTGCCGAGTGGCTGCCCGCCAAGGAGCTGCCCGACGCCGAGTACCCGTTCGTGCTCAACACCGGTCGCCTGTTGCAGCACTGGCACACCGGGTCGATGACCCGCCGCTCGTACGCGCTGGACGCCATCGCCCCGCAAGCGGAGGTGTACGTCAATCCGGACGACGCCGCCGAACTCGGGCTCGCCGACGGCGACCTCGCCACGGTCGCCTCCCGGCGCGGCGAGATCACCCTGCACGTCACGCTGTCGCACCGGGAGTCACGGGGAAACATCTTCATTCCGTTCCACTTCCGGGAGGCGGCGGCGAACCTGCTGACCATCGATGAGATCGACCCGGTCGGCAAGATCCCCGAGTTCAAGTTCTGCGCGGTACGCATCAGCCCAGCCGGAAGGAGCGCGTCATGACCGCCGAGACCCACCAGCGGCGCTGGGTTCCCGGAGTCGAGGCTCGGGCAGGGAAGTTCCCCGGTCCCAGCCTGATCGGGGATCTCATGGCGATCCAGCGGCAACATGGCTGGCTGCCGCGTGAGGAGCTGGAGGCGTTGTCCCGGCACCGGCGGCGGCCGCTCTACGAGATCGAGGGGCTGGTCTCGTTCTACCCGCACTTCCGCACTGAGCCGCCCGCCACCGTCACCGTCGGCCTGTGCCACGACCTGACCTGCTGGCTCGGCGGATCGGACGCGCGGAGCGCCGCCGTCCGCGACGCCTACGCCGGGGATGACGACGTCGAGGTCACCGAGATCTCCTGTCCCGGCCGCTGCGACATCGCGCCCGCCGCGACCGTCAACGACCGACCCTGCCGGACGTCCGAGGTGCCCGAGCTGGTCAGTGTCAGCACAAAGGCCACCACGAACGGCGGCACGGACCTCGGCACGGTGTCCTCCCTGATGTCCTACCGCCCCGACGGCGACTGGCCGAACGACCCGTACCGCGACGGCGAGCAGCGCTACGCGTCGTTGCGGGCGCTGCTGGCTGGCGAGGTCACCGCAGAGGATGTCATCGCGACGCTGCAACGCTCCGGCCTGCGCGGCATGGGCGGCGCGGGATTTCCGACCGGCAAGAAGTGGGAGCTGACCCGGGCCGCGGAAGGTCCGATCAAGTACGTGATCTGCAACGCGGACGAGTCCGAGCCGGGCACGTTCAAGGACCGTCAGCTGCTGGCCGAGCAACCCCACCTGGTGCTGGAGGGCATGCTGATGGGGATGGTGGCCATCGGCGCCGAACAGGGCTGGGTGTTCATCCGCCACGAGTACGGCCCGGAGGAAGCCGTCCTCGAAGCGGAGATCGCGAACCTGCATCAGCTCGGACTGCTGGGCGACGACGTGCTCGGCAGCGGCAAACGGCTTTCGCTGGAGATCTTCACCTCCCCCGGCGGGTACATCCTCGGCGAGGAGACCGCGCTGATCGAGTGCATGGAGGGCCATCGCGGCGAGCCGCGCAACAAGCCGCCGTTCCCCGGCAACTTCGGCCTGTGGGGCAGGCCGACGCTGATGAACTCGGTCGAGACCTTCGCCCACGTGCCGATCATCGTCGCGCGCGGCGACGCATGGTGGCAGGAACAGGGCAGGGGCGAGTCCACCGGGCTGAAGTTCTTCGCCGTATCCGGGCACATCGCGCGGCCGGGGGTGTACTGCGTGCCGATGGGCACCACCGTCGGTGAACTGATCGACCTCGCTGGCGGGGTCGCGGGCGGCGCGGAGCTCGGCGCGGTGCAGCCGGGCGGGGCGTCGTCGAACTTCATCGGCCCGGAGCATCTGGACACCCCGCTCGACTTCGGCACCCTCGCCGATGCCGGGTCGATGCTGGGGTCCGGCGCGATGGTGGTGCTCAAGCAGGGCACCAACACCCTCGCCGCCGCGACGAACGTGCTGCGGTTCTTCCGCAACGAGTCGTGCGGCAAGTGCGTGCCCTGCCGGGCGGGCTCCACCAAGGCGCACGACCTACTCGCCGACGCGCTGAGCAACGGTGGCGAGCTGGACGAGTCGCGCCAGGACCGGCTTCGTGAGCTGGAAGTGGTGATGCGCAAGTCGTCCATCTGCGGGCTCGGCCAGGTCGCGCTGGGGCCGGTCATCAGCGTGCTCGACCAACCCGCGAGGGACTGAGCCCGGTGTGCGGCACCGAGTTCTTCACGACGCTGGGCGTATCGGAGGCGCTGGCCGGCTTCCGTCCGCGCCGCCGTAGCGGCAGCGAGCGAGTGCTGCGGGAGCAGGCGCTGGGCCGGGTGCCCGCGTCGGCCGTGGCCTCCCCTGCGCCGCTGCCAGGATTCGCCAGGTCCACAGTGGACGGCTACGCGGTGCGGGCCGCCGACACCTACGGGGCGAGCGACTCGCTGCCCGGCTACCTCGACGTGATCGGCTCGGTGCGGATGGGAGCGGCCGCCGACGTCGCGGTGCGGCCAGGTGCTGCGGTGAGCGTGCCGACCGGCGCGGTGATCCCCGACGGGGCGGACGCGGTCGTCATGGTGGAGTACACCCAGTCGACGTTGCCCGGTGTGGTGGAGGTGACTCGGCCGGTCGCGCCCGGCGACGGCATCGTGCGCGCCGACGAAGACGTGGCGTCCGGCGCCACGCTGGCGCCCGCCGGACGGCCGCTGCGCGCGCAGGAACTCGGCCTGCTCGCCGCAGCCGGGGTGGTCGACGTCGACGTCATGGCGAGGCCGAGGGTCGGCATCATCTCCACTGGCGACGAGGTCGTGCCACCGGACACGCCGCAACTCGCCGCGGGCCAGGTCCGCGACGCCACCGCCTCCGCGCTGGCCGCGCTGGTCACCGAGGCCGGTAGCGAGCCGTCGCCGCGCGGGATCGTGCCCGACGACGCCGACATGCTCACCAAGACGCTCGCGCAGGCAGTGTCCGAATGCGACATGGTGGTGGTGTCGGCTGGCTCCTCCGTGGGTGCGCGGGACATGACCGTGTCGGCGGTGCGCGCGCTCGGCGAGCCCGGCGTGTACTGCCACGGGCTCGCGGTCAAGCCGGGCAAGCCGACGTTGCTCGCCGAATGCGGCGACGTTCCGGTGATCGGGCTCCCCGGCAACCCCCTCTCGGCGCTGGTGGTGTTCCGCCTCGTCGGGCTGCCCACGCTGCGGCTCGTCGGCGGCATCACCGCTCCAGCGCCGCCCGCGACCACCACGGCGACGCTGTCCCGGTCGGTGCCGTCCGCGGCGGGCAGGCTCGACGTCGTCCAGGTACGGCTGTCCGACCTGGCCGGTGAGCCCGCCCCGGTGGCGACCCCGATCTTCGGCGCGTCGGCGCTGCTCTCGCTGCTGACCACTGCCGACGGCTACGTGGTCATCGATGAGGCGGCCACCGGGCTGGCGGAGAACGCGACGGTCACCGTCACCAGGTACTAGGAGAGCGAGGGGGCTATTCATGCCAGGCAGCCCGTTCATCAGCGATGTGCCCGCCGAGGATGCGTTGCGGGCGTGGCACGACGTCTGCGCCGCGGCGGGGTGCCCGGATCGGCTGGCAGCGGCGACCGTTCCGCTCGCCGTCGCTGTCGGTCGCGTCACCGCCGCGCCGGTGTGGGCGACCCGCTCGTCCCCGGTCGGTGACGCCGCCGCGATGGACGGGATCGCGGTCCGCGCTGCCGACACCGATGGCGCCACCCCCACCACGCCGCTGCGACTGTCGCCGGAGTGCTACACCGTGGTGGACACCGGTGACCCGCTGCCGCCGGACCGCGACGCGGTTGTCATGCGCGAGCACGTGCACTACGTGGCCCAGGACGCGGAGATCATGGCGGCGGTGGCGCCGTACCAGCACGTGCGCTCGATCGGCGAGGACGTCAGCGCCGGGGAGCTGCTGCTGCCAGAGGGGCATCGGCTCCGCCCGGTCGACGTCGCGGCGGCGGCCGCCGCTGGCGCGACCGAACTGGCGGTAAGGCGGCAACCACGGGTCGCGGTGATCCCGACCGGCGACGAGATCGTGCCGATCGGCAGCCCGGTGCGCGAGGGTGAGATCGTCGACACCAACTCGCTCATGCTGGTGGCACAGGCGCAGCAGGCAGGCTGTCAGGCGTGGGCGATGGACATCGTGCCGGACGACGTCGACGCGATCAGCGCGGCAGTGCGCCAGGCCGCCGACGAGGCCGACCTCGTTCTCATCATCGCCGGGTCGAGCGCTGGCCGCGACGACTACACCGCCCGCGTGGTGTCCGATGTGGGCACGCTGGCCGTGCACGGCGTCGCGGTGCGGCCCGGCCATCCGGTGGTGCTCGGCACGGTGCACGGCTCACCGGCGACCCCCATCGTCGGCATCCCCGGCTACCCGGTGTCGGCCGCGCTGACGTTCGACATCTTCACCGCCCCGATGCTGGCACGGCTGGAGGGCGCGGCACCGACGCATCGGCCGAGGACATCCGCCCGACTGGCCCGCAAGCTGCCGTCGGTGGCAGGCATGGACGACTGGGTCCGGGTGCGGCTCGGGTCCGTGCGCGACCGGATCGTCGCGACACCGCTGCCCCGAGGAGCGGGGGTGCTCACCTCGCTGGTGCGCGCGGACGGCCTGCTGTTCGTCCCTGCCGCCGTCGAAGGTCACCACGCGGGTGAGGACGTGGCCGTCGAGCTGCTGCGTCCGCTGCCGGAGATCGAACGGACGATCGTGGCCGCCGGGTCGCACGACCTCATCCTCGACCTGGCTGCGTCGACGCTGCGCGGCAGCGACCCCTTGCTCACGCTGGTCTCGTCCAACGTCGGCTCGCTCGGTGGCCTCGCCACGCTGCGCGACGGCCTGTGCCACGTGGCGGGCTCGCACCTGCTGCACCCGGCGACCGGCGAGTACACGCTGCCCTACCTCGACGAGCTCATGCCCGACCGGGAGCTGGCGGTCATCCGGCTCGCCCATCGGGAACAGGGCCTGCTCGTCGCACCGGGCAACCCCCTGGACATCGACGGGCTGGCCGACGTCGCCAAGCGCGAGCTGCGCTACGTCAACCGGCAGCGCGGGGCGGGCACCCGCATGCTGCTGGACCACGAGCTGGGCCAGCTCGGCATCGAGCAGACGGCCATCACCGGGTACGGCAGGGAGGAGCCGACCCACCTCGCGGTCGGCGCGGCCGTGGCGTCCGGCCGCGCCGACTGCGGGCTCGGCATCCGCGCCGCCGCGCAGGCGTTCGGCCTGGACTTCGTACCGGTCGCGGAGGAACCGTACGACTTGGTCACCGACGCCGAGGCGCTCGACGATCCGCTGCTGGCGCCGCTGTGGCGGCTGCTCGGTGATGCCGGTTTTCTCGCCGCGGTGGAACGGCTCGGCGGTTACCGCACGACGGAATCCGGTCGACGCATCCGCTGACTGCGGTGAGAGGTACAGCGCGGTCATGGCCGCACGGTGCGCAGACCGGGAAACCGGCGTCGTAGCCCCTTGTCCTCGGTGACCAGTTCGTGGCCGTGTTCGATCGCCAACGCTGCCAGATAGGCGTCGGTGACATCGGCGCCGACGGCATTGACCTCGCGGCACAGGTCCTGGTAGATCGACCAGTGCCGCCATCCCGGCACCACCGGAATAGCCTGCGGACGCTGCCGGAACACGTCGAGGAACCGCAGCGCGTCCGCCAACGGCGTCGGCTCGTGGAAGATCCTCGGGTTGGTCACGAGCCGCTGGAACCCGAGCGTCACCAGGTCGCAGACGCCGTAGCTCTCCAGCCCGTTCAGCAGACCGGAGAGCCAGTCGCGGTAGCGCTCGTGGTGCGGCAGTTCGCCGCGATGGGCGTAGACGAGCGCATTGACGTCAGGCATCTGCATGAGGCGCGCCCGTGAACCTCTCCGCATCCTCGGCGTCGAGCAGTGGCTGCCAGGTGCTGCGGTCATCGAGGTCGACGTCCACCCGCACGCCGGACCCGGTGTAGACCACGACGTCGATCCGTTCCGTCGTCCGCGGCATGTCCCCCTCCTCTTTGAGTAAGCGACGCAATGCGTCTTCCAGGACCGACGTGAACGTGCGCTGATGGCGCGCGGCGTAACTCTTGACCTCACGCATCAATGTCTCGTCCAGGCGCACCGTGGTCCTCATGGCAGCGACATTAGCGAGTAGACATATATATGTCAATGACAGCGGACGTTGCGCGCGTGTTCGAGCGGTACGTTGGGTGGCATGGTTTCCGCGATTCCGCACTACACGCTCAACGACGGCACGCAGCTCCCCGCGATCGGGTTCGGTACCTACCCGCTCACCGGGGACGACGGCATCAAGGCCATGATCAGCGCCATCGAGAACGGCTACCGACTCCTCGACACCGCCGTGAACTACGGCAACGAGGACGAAGTCGGCGAAGCCGTGCGCCAGTCGGGCATCGCACGCGACGACATCGCTGTCACCACCAAGATCCCCGGCAGGCACCACGAGTACGACCAAGCGGTCAGCTCGGTCGAGGACGCACTGCGCCGACTCGGACTCGACCACGTCGACCTCGTGCTGATCCACTGGCCGAACCCGAGCGTCGGCAAGTACCGGGAGGCGTGGCGCGCGCTCGTCGACGTCCGCGAACGCGGCCTGGCGACGTCCATCGGCGTCAGCAACTTCACCCGCCAACACCTCGCCGACATCATCCACGACACCGGCGTCACGCCCGCCGTCAACCAGATCGAGCTGCACCCCTACTTCCCGCAGGCCGAGATGCGCGCGGTGCACGCCGAACTCGGCATCCAGACCGAGTCGTGGAGCCCACTCGGCAAACGCAGCGCCCCGTTCGACCAGCAGCCGGTCACCGACGCCGCCGAGGCACACGGCGTCGCGCCCAGCCAGGTGATCCTGCGCTGGCAACTCCAGCTCGGCGCGTTGCCGCTACCGAAGTCCGCGAACCCGCAGCGGCAACGCGAGAACCTCGACGTCACCGGGTTCCAGCTCACCGAGCAGGAGATGAACGCGATCACCGCGCTCGGCCGCCCCCACGGCAGGCTGTTCGGCGGCGACCCCGACATCCACGAGGAGATGTAGCGCCCAGGCCCCCGCTACTCGGACCCGTCCGGTTCCGGCTCCGGCCCCGGGTCCGGGTGGCGGCGCAGCTGGATGATCGAGGCGGCGAGCCCGCCCCACACCAACGTGATGGACACGAGCAGCATGATGATCGCTCCGGTCGACATCAGCGCCTCCCCGTTTCGGCGGTCTCGACGGTGTTCAGGTGGAAGTGCTCATCGTCTGGCGCGGTGCGCCGCCACGGGATCAGCGTCATGACCACGGCGAAGACGATCACCGCGATCACCACGCCCCAGCCCGCGATCAACAGGAACGACGTCGGGTAGTCCTCGTAGTTCGACGCGAGCTCGGTGCGCAGGCTGTCCCACGTCATCCAGCCAAGGATGATCGGCGTGATCACGCTCAGGGTGATGACCCACCACCGGCCGAGCGGCACGGCGGAGGACGCGTTGGCGTGGTCGCGCAGCGTGCCGAGCTTGCGCAGCACCCAGCTCACCGTGATCACGGTGACCAGCCCGGCGAGTGCGATGCCGTACTGGTTGATGAAGTGGTCGGCCGCGTCCAGGATGTAGAGCCCTTCCTTGGTCGGGAACAGCAGGATCGAGGCGAGCGCGGTGCCGCCGCCGACGACGGCGACCGCGGGACCACGGCGCATCCCGGTGCGGTCCTGCACCGACGAGACGATCACCTGCACGATGCTGATCAGCGACGACACGCCCGCGACGACAAGGCAGCCGAAGAAAAGCAGCCCGAACAGCGTCGCGCCACCTGGCAGCGTGGAGATGATCTGCGGGAAGGCGACGAACGCCAAACCAATGCCGTCGGTGACCACGTCGTTGACGCCGATGCCGGACTGCACCGCCATGAACCCGACGGTGGCGAACACGCCGATGCCCGCGAGCAGTTCGAATGAACTGTTCGCGAACCCCGCGACCAGCGCCGAGCCAGTCAGATCAGCCCGGCGGCGCAAGTAGGAGGCGTAGGTGATCATGATGCCGAACCCGACGGACAGCGAGAAGAAGATCTGTCCGTACGCGGCGATCCACACCTGACCGTCGGTGATCGCCGCCCAGTCCGGGGAGAACAGCGCGTCCAGACCGGTCGCGGCGCCGGGCAGGAACAGCGCCCGCACCACGAGAATGAGGAACAGCACGATCAACAGCGGAATGAAGATCTTGTTGGCCTTCTCCACCCCGCGCCGGATACCGAACGCGACGATGACGAGCGTGACGACCCAGACACCGATCAGCGGCCACGCGACACCGCCCACATAGGACGAGATCATGCCCGGGCTGTCGGACGCCTGCAGGAAGTCCGACATCAGGAACGTCTCGGGGTCGTCGCCCCATTGCTGCCCGACGGCGAAGCCGGTGTAGCGCACCGCCCACGCGATGATCACCGCGTAGTACGTCGCGATGACGAAGCACATGGCGACCTGCCACCAGCCGATCGCCTGCGCGGGCCGCGCCAGCGGCAGGAACGCGCGCGGAGCGGCGCCGCGATAGCGGTGCCCGATGGTGTACTCCAGGATCAGCAGCGGTATCCCGGCGGTGAACAGCGCGATGAGGTACGGCAGCAGGAACGCGCCACCGCCGTTGTCGTAGGCGATGTACGGAAATCGCCAGATGTTGCCGAGCCCGATCGCCGACCCGATCGCGGCCATCAGGAACCCGGCACGGGTTCCCCACTGCTCACGCTGTTCAACACCCAGCTTGTGTTCAGCCACGGTTCCTCCCTTTGCCCTGTTGGGGCGTGACACCCAGGGGAGGATACTCAGACTCGGCCGCGCAGCAAGCGCCACACGCCAAGAAAACCGCAGGTCAGACGAGTAAAGCCACCATTGAGGACAGCTCGGTCGGTTTCGGGCAGGGCGACGACTGTACGAGCTCGCAGCATTCTTTACGAGCGCCTGAGACAGCCCTTGACGCGAGTTGTGCCGCGGCGGCCGCGCTAACGTCGTCGCGCCTCCACCCGCCCAGCGCGAAGTTATGCCCGGTTCGCCTGGCTTCGCGGACGCTGTGCGGGTGGAGGCGTGCTGGGTCACCACGGCACAGCGCCGTGCCGGTCGAAGAACGTCCCCGGCAGCTCCTCCGCAGTGCACGCCCGCACGACCGCCTCGGCGCCCTCAGCGACGGTCTGCGGTCCACTGTGTCCGTTGAGGTCGGTCGCGGTGTAACCGGGATCGACCGCGTGCACGCGCACGTCCGTCAGCGCTCTGGCGTACTGGCTGGTGACCATGTTCAACGCCGCCTTGGACGACGGATAAACCAGCCCGTGCAGTGTCGACTCGATGCGCTGCGGATCGGTGGTGACGCCGAACGAGCCCACCCCGCTCGACACCATCACCAGGCGTGGTACGTCGGCCTTACGCAGCAACGGCAGGAACGCGCTGGTGACCCGCACCGGGCCCAGCAGGTTTACCCCGAACACCGGCAAGAAGTCCGCGACCGCCGTGTCCTCAGGGCCGGCGAACCGGCCGCCGATACCCGCGTTGTTGACCAGCACGTCGAGGCGCCCGGACGCCTCCGTCACGGTGTCACACGCGGCCGCCACCGAGTCGTCGGACGTGACGTCGAGCGCGACGAGCCGCACGTCGGCGCCGGGCATCGCTGCGGTCAGCCGCACGGGCGCCTGCCTGCCGCGTTCCGCGTCCCGTGAGCCCAGCCAGACGATCCATCCCCTGTCGGCAAGCTGCCGGACGGTCTCGAATCCTATTCCTTTGTTGGCCCCGGTGACCAGGGCGGTCCTCGTAGTCATGGCATCGAGCCTGCTGACTGCGCCACCCGCCGGACAGGACCAGCCGACCATGGGACCGCCGCTCCTACCCACCCGGCCGCAACACCCGGCATGCTGGGTGGGTGAACCGAACCGAGTTGGCCGCGGTCGTCCGGCGCGGCGGAGCAGGGTGACGCCGGAGCAGGCCGGTCTGCCCGCGGGACAACACCGCAGGGTCGCCGGGCTGCGCCGCGAGGAGGTCGCGCTGCTGGCGGGGATCAGCGTCGACTACGTCGTCCGGTTGGAGCAGGGCCGCAGCAGCAGGCCGTCGGACCAGGTGCTGCTTTCGCTGGCCCGCGCGCTGCGCCTCGCCACTGACGAGCGCGATGAGCTGTTCCATCTCGCCGGGACACCACCACCGGCGCCCGGCTGGATCGACCTGCACGTCCGTCCGAGCGTGCTGCGGCTGATCGACCGGTTCACCGATCTGCCCACGATCGTGCTCAGCGCGAAAGGCGACGTCCTCGCGTGGAACCCGATGGCGTCGGCGCTGCACGGCGCCGCAGGAACATCAACCGGCTGCGGTTCCTGCCCGACCCAGCCGACCCGCCGCGCAGCGCGGTCGCGCAGACACCCGACGAGCGGGCCAGCACGGCGATCCACGCCGTGCGATCGCTGCGCGCCGCAGCCGCCCGCTACCCGGATGACTCCGACCTACGACGGCTGCTCACCGAGCTCCGCGCGGGAAGCGCCGAGTTCGCTCAGCTCTGGGATGAGCGCGGCGCCGCGACGTGGCGCAGTCACCGCAAGACCATCGAACATCCCCACGTCGGAGCGCTCACCTTGGACTGCGACACCCTGCACGTGCCGGACGCCGACCAAGCCGTCATCGTGTACTCCGCCGCGCCCGGCACCCCGGAGCACGAGAAGCTCGCCCTGCTCGGGGTGCTCGGCACGCAGGATCTTGACGAGGAGTCCGACCGTGCCATGGCCGATGCCCGCGACGACGCCTAGCTGAGTAACGAGCACCCCGGACGCACCGAAAGACCACCGTCTGAGCGGTTCGTCCTAGTATGCGAACCACGCCGTGCTCGACTCGTGTCACCACAGGGAGGTGTCCCATGGCCGCCGCACAGCCGACGTCCGTCGTGGGACGGGGCTCGGCGATGCGGGTGGTCGTGTGGCTGCTGCACGTCGCGGCACCGATGCTCGGGCTGTGGCTGCTGATCGCCCGGCCGGAGTTCGACATGCGCTGGGAGGACCGCGAGGCGCACTTCGCGCTGGTGCTGCTGACGGCGGTGGTCGGCGCGGTCCTGGGCATGCTGATCAACCGGGCCGCGCTGCGCCGCGACGACGCCCGCCAGTTCCTGGTGTCGCTGACGTTCCTGCTCAGCGCAGGCTTCCTCGGCCTGCACGCGCTGGCGACGCCCGGCGTGCTGCTGGAATCCGCCAACACCGGGTTCGCCGTCGCGACCCCGGTAGGCCTGACGCTCAGCGGTGTCACGGCGGCACTGTCCGCCGTTGAGTGGAGTGAACGCGGCACGGCGGCGATCATGCGCGACCGGCGGTGGTGGCTCGCCCTCGCGTGGTCGTTACTGCTCACGTGGGCGGTGATCTCGCTGGCGGGCTTCGCGCCGCTGGACTCGCCGCCCGACCCGGCCGCCGTCACGGCGGGCCAGCGCACGCTCGGGATCGTCGGTGGCCTGCTCTACGCCGGGGCCGCGCTGCGCTACCTCGCGCTGTATCGACGTCGTCCCGCCGTGGTGCTGCTGTCGACGTTGACGGCGTTCGTGCTGCTCGCGGAGACGCTGGCGACGATGGTGTTCGCGCGCGGCTGGCAGGCGTCGTGGTGGCTGTGGCACGTGCTGATGGCGCTGGCGTTCTGCTTCATCGCCTACAGCGCGCACGTCCAATTCCGCCGCGAGGGGTCGTCGGTCGGGCTGTTCGACAGCATCGGCCTGCAGCAGACGGTCGCGGATCTGCAGCGGGACTACGCCGAGGCGCTGGAGGCCATGGTAGACGCGGTACGCCGTCGGGAGGCGGGCGACGACCGGGCGCTCGCACCGGCGGCCGCACGCCTGGCGGAGCGGTTCGGGCTGACCGAGCGGCAGGTGGACGTCCTGGCACGCGCGGCGGAAGCGCTCGGGCACGAGCGGGAACAGGCGCGGCGGCTGGGCACGCTGGTCGCACTCGGCGAGGAGGCCAGCGTGATCCGCGCCGAGGACGACCTGCTGGGACGCGTGCTGACGCTGGCAACGGACGCGTACCGGCACGACCGGCTCCGCCTCGGGCTCCTGCGGTCCGGCGAACTGTCCTTTTCCGACGGCGCGCCGTCCGACGCGTCACTGGAAGCGCTGCGGACGCTGGCGCCCGTAGCCGCCGACGACACGCTGGCGTTGCCGCTGACGGTGAAGGGACGTCCCGCCGGGGTGCTGGAGGCGCACCGGCCCGGCGGCTTCGCCGACGCCGACCGCGCGCTGCTGACGTCGTTCGCCAGCCAGACGTCGATCGCGCTGGAGAACGCGCGGCTGTATCACCAGCTCGACGGGCTGTTCCGGTCGTACATGTCCCCCGACGTGGCGACGGCGCTGCTGGCCGACCCGGCGCAGGCGGGGCTCGGCGGCGAGATCACCGAGGTGACGGTGCTGATGGCGGACCTCCGCGGGTTCACGCCCTTCGCGGAACGGACGTCGCCGGACGCCGTCGTCGCGATGCTCAACACCTACTACGGCGCCGCCGTCCCGGTGGTCCTGGACGCGGGCGGCACCGTGGTGCAGTTCGTGGGCGACGCGATGATGGCGATCTTCAACGCGCCTGTGCAGCAGCCCGACCACGCGCTGCGCGCGGCACGAGCTGGGCTGCGGCTGCACGAGGCCATCGCGGCGGCAGCGGCGGGACATGACGACTGGCCGAGGTTCCGGGTCGGCATCAACACCGGTCCCGCGCTGGTCGGCAACATCGGCGCCGACCAGATGCGCAACTTCACCGCGATCGGCGACACCACGAACCTCGCGGCGCGGCTGGAAGGGCTCGCGGAGCCGGGCCAGGTCGTCATCGGCCCCGGCACGCGGGACTGCCTCTGGGACGACGCCGTGGTGTCCGACCGGGGCTCGGTCGCGGTGAAGGGCAAACGGGACCCGGTGCCGGTGTTCGTGCTGGACAGACTGCGAAAGAGGTGAGGCGAGCATGATTCCCAGCGAGTTGCCGGTGCTCCAGGACCTGGACGAGCCGGAGCGCCGCAAGCTGCTCGCCGCCGCCAAGCCGCGCCGGTTCCGCCGCCGCGAGGTCGTCTTCCACGAGGGCGACCCCGGCGACTGCCTGCACCTGATCCTGTCCGGTCGCGTCGCGGTGCGGGTGACGACGCCGATGGGCGACGTCGCGACGTTGTCCCTGCTCGGGCCGGGTGACGCGTTCGGCGAGCTGGCGCTGCTCGACCCGGACGCCCGCCGCAGCGCCACCGTCGAGGCGCTGGAGCAGACCGACACCATCGCGTTGTTCCGCACCGACCTGTTCGAACTGCGGGAACGGCACCCGGCGATCGACCGGTTCCTGACCCAGACGCTGGCCAGCTACGTGCGGCGGCTGTCCTCGATGGTGCTCGACGCGCTGTACCTGCCCGTCGACAAGCGCGTCGCCCGGCGGCTGGCCGATATCGCGGACCTCTACGCCGACGCGTCCGGCAGGGCGGACATCCAGCTCACGCAGGACGACGTCGCTGGCGTCGCGGGCACGACGAGAGCGACCGCGAACCGCGTGCTGCGCGCCCTGGAGGGGCGCGGTGTACTCACGCTGGGCCGGGGACGCATCACGGTGCACGACGTCGACACCCTGCGGTGAACCCTGCTCCGTGGGGAATCCGGCTACGGAGCCTTCGCACCATCCGCTGACTGACCATGGCGATCACCGCTGGCTTTCTGGCGGCCGCGCGAGACGACGATTTCCGGACACAATCGAGGCATGCTAGTGATTATCGCGGAATATTCAGCCGGTTCACGAAAGTGGTAATAGCTCGATAGGCGTAGAAGTTCCGTGGAACTGAACCAATTAAGCTAGCGGCGAACCACTGAATGCCTTCAACCGCCCTTGAGTTTTTGGTATATTCGAACATGTGATCGAGCGCAGCGAATCCGGGTCCGGCGGCACCGAGTGGTGGCGCCAGGACAAGGCCGCGCTCGCCACCTCTCTGGTCAAGCGCGAGGAGGCCGTCCGCCGGTTGCAGGCCGAGCAAGGTGCGATCCTCGCGGAGATGGCCTCGCGCGGCACGATGGCCGAGTACGGCTACTCCACGCTGGACGCGCTACAGATCGACCTGCTGCGGATCAGCCGCCAGGAAGCCAACCGCCGCACGGCGCGGGCCATGGGCTGCCACGATGTTCGCGGGATCGGATCGAGCCTCGTACCGGCGGCCGCGCCTGCCACCGCGGCTGCGTTCGCCGAGGGGGCGATCGGCACCGAGCACGTCGACACCATCCTCAAGACCGTCAGCGATATTTCCGCGCACGTGCCTGCCGACGAGGAACAGGCGAAGCCGAAGCGGGACCTTCGGTGGGGATGGCGTCGTAACGGCAGGCTGGCGTTCTCGGGCGAGTTCGACCCCGAAACGGGACAGCAGTTCCTCGCTGCCCTCTCGCCCCTATCCAAGCCACGGCCCGCCCAGGATGGCGAGCGTGATATCCGCACTACGGCCGAACGCAATGGTGACGCACTCGCCGAACTGATCGGGCTGACCCTGGCCAGCGGGGAGTTGCCCGTGCAGGGTGGCGAGCGCCCCAATGTGATCGTGACGTTGTCCTACGACGCGTTGAAAGCCGCACTGGACCAGCGCGGTCAGGCGATGCTGGGTGACCTGCCCATCAGCGCACAACAAGCCCGCTACTGGGCCTGCGACGCAGGCGTCATCCCCGCCGTACTTGGCTCGGAGGGTGAAATTCTCGACCTCGGACGCAACGAACGGCTCGTCACTCTCGCCCAACGCCGTGCGCTCGAACTACGCGACAAATGCTGCATCAAGTGCGGCCGTCCACCCAAATGGTGCCACGCACACCACATTATTCACTGGCTCGATCTCGGCCCCACTGACATCGATAATTTGTGCCTGTTGTGCACGGCGTGCCACCGATTGATTCATCATTCGGAATGGCGGATAGAAATGCGGCCCAACGGCATCCCACTCTGCATCCCGCCACCTTGGATGGCGCGCGCCGAACCCCGAGCCGCCTAACTTCACGGGCCAATGCCCATCGCCCACGCGTTCCAGCACGCCGAGCGCAAGTCCTACGCGAGCCGGGGCGCGCAGCGTGCTCGTCCTGCGCCGACGACTTCGCCCCTGCGCCGACGACACAGTGTCGACGAACACGGAACCTTGGTGTCCGCGCGCAACGACGTCGCGCTGGCCGCCGCGCCACAGTATGCGACGTGCCGCGAGGCCGCGGCACCGCACATCACGACGGGGCGAGCCCCCTGGCCAACACGCGGTCGCTCCCGCGTCACGGGGACACACCACGCGCGGAGGTCGCAAGGGCCAATACGCACGAAGGAGTTCAGCATGACTAGCAGATATCGCACCGTGACCCGCTGGGTCAGCAGAGCCATGGCGCTGGCCCTCGTGGCGGGCGCGCTCGATACGGCGCAGCTCACCACCGCCGCTCCCGCGTCCGCCGTCACCGGGCTGGAGAAGGTGTCCTCGCCGACTCCGACCGCCGACTCGCAGGCGTCCAAGACGGCGATCGCGCGGTGCCCGTCCGGCAAGCAGGTCGTCGGCGGTGGCGGCTGGGTGCACGCGGTCGACCGCGTCGCCGAGGACAACCTGGCGCTGACGGAGCTACGGCCGTTCCAGGGGTACCGCGACGGCTACCGGGTCACCGCAGAGGAGCTGATCTACACCTCGGGCAACTGGTGGGTGCAGGCGTACGCGATCTGCGCCAACCCGATGTCGGGGCACCAGATCGTCACCGGCACGACGTCCTACTCGTCGCAGTCTCGCCAGCACGCGAAGGCGGTCTGCCCGTCAGGGAAGCGGGCGATCGGCTCCGGCGCGCGGGTGAACTACGCCTCGACCGGTGAGGTCGCGCTACAGATCGCGCGGGCATCGGGTAGCGGCGACATCACCCGGGCGCAGGCGCGGGAGGAAGCCAACGGCTACAGCGGCAACTGGAACGTCACGGCGTACGCGGTGTGCGTGCAACCGCCGTACGGCTACGAGGTCGTCTACGGCGCGTCGTCCAACCGGGACTCGGAGTCGACCAAGACCGCCATGGCGACCTGCCCGAACGGCAAGCGCGTGCACGGCGCAGGCGCGGCGACCATCGTCAACGCACCGGCCGGTGTCGCCCTGCAGGTCGTGTACCCGTACAACGACTTGCGACGCGCGATGGCTCACGCGGTGGAGACCACACCAACGAGCGCGGACTGGGACTTCATCGTCTTCCAGGCGATCTGCGCCTACTGATCCCGGCCGACCTGGTCCTCCTGGCACGCGCCGGGAGGACCAGGCGCGGGTAGGGTCGGCTGCGCCAAGTCCCTCCCGACCCGGACGGCCCGATGCCCGATGACCCACGCCCCGCAGCGGGGTTCCGCCTGACCGTGGCGGTCACTCCTGACGACGTCGGCCAGCGGGTGTCGCTGCGACGCCGCGTGGCCGACGGCCGGTTCACCGACGTCGTGGGTGTGCTGGAACGCTGGGAGCAGGGACGGATCGCGGTCCGGCGGCGCGACGAGCAGCTGGTCGAGTTCGACGCGGACACTCTCGTGGCGGGCAAGGTCGTCCCACCGGCACCGCCGCGCCGCTGACGATCACAGCCGCCCGGCCAGCTTGTCCAGATAGGACAGCACCTCGCGCTCGGACTTGTCGGGCACACCCCAGATCAGCTCGTCGACGCCGCACTCCTGCCACGCGGCGATGTCGTCCGGCGACGGCTTGGCCGCGACCAGCACGTGCACCTCGGGGCTACCGGCCCGCCCCGCCGCGGACCACGCCTCTCGCAGCGCGGCCACCTTCGCGGGGGTGCCATGCTCACGCGGCGTAGTCATCCAGCCGTCGGCGCTGTGGGCGATCCAGGTGAACGTCTTCGGCCCGCCGCCCGCGCCGATGATGAGCGGGATGTGGGTCTGCACCGGCTTCGGGTACGCCCACGACGCGCCGAACGACACGAACTTCCCGGCGTACGACGCCTCGTCCTGCGTCCACAGCGCGCGCATCGCCTCGACGTACTCGCGCAGCACGGTGCGTCGCTTGCCTGCTGGCACGTGGTGGTCGGCGAGTTCGTCGGTGTTCCAGCCGAAGCCCGCCCCGAGCGTGACCCGCCCGCCGGAGAGGTGGTCCAGCGTCGCGATGGTCTTGGCCAGCGTGATCGGGTCGGACTCCACCGGCAGCGCGACGGCGGTGGCGAGCCGGATGCGGCTGGTCACGGCGGCAGCGGTGGCCAGCGACACCCACGGATCCAGCGTGCGTAGGTAGCGGTCGTCCGGCAGCGTCGCGTCGCCGGTGCCGGGGTGGGCCGCCTCCCGCTTCACCGGGATGTGGGTGTGCTCGGGGACGTAGAGCGTGTCGAACCCGCGTTCCTCCGCCGCGACGGCCAGCGCGGCGGGGGTGATACCCCGGTCCGAGGTGAACAGCACGACGCCGTTGCGCATGTCAGCTCCTCAGCGGGGTTCGAGGATCACGACGGGGATCTCGCGCTCGGTCCACGACTGGTAGCTGGCGAAGTCGGGATACAGCGCGACGAGCCGAGGCCACAGCGTGTCCCGCTCCTGCCGAGTCGCGGTGCGGGCGCGCACCGCCCTGACCTCGGACTTGATCCGCACGTCAGTGTCGGGGTTCGCGCACAGGTTGCGGTACCACTGCGGGTGACGCGGCAACCCGCCCTGCGACGCCACCACAACGACGTTCTCACCATCGGCGAGGTACAGCAGCGGGGCGGTGTAGACGGTGCCGGACTTGCGCCCCCGGTGGTCGAGCAGCAGCAGCTCGACCGGGTTCCGGAACGCCGCGCCGATGCGCCACGTGCTGCCGATGCGGCCGTTCGTGCGTCGGTACATCCATGCTTGCGCGCGGCTGCCGAGCTTGATGAGCCTCGGCACCAACGGTGAGTCGAGTCCTTTGGGGCGTGGCTTGACGGTGGCCATGCGTTATCCCACCGCCTGCCGTTCCTCGGCGATCTCCAGCGCGATGTTTATGATCATGTCCTCCTGGCCGCCGACGTAACGACGTTCGCCGCAGCGGTACAGGATCTCGTGCGCTGGCACGCCGTACCGTTCGGCGGCGCGCTCGGCGTGCAGCAGGAACGACGAGTACACCCCGGCCACGCCCTGCACGATCGAGGACCGGTCCATCACCGGCAGGCGCGTGATGAACGGCTTGACGACGTTCTCGGCGGCGTCCATCAGGATGTCCTTGTCCACGCCGGTCTCGATGCCGAGCCGGTGGAACGTCGCCGCCAGCACCTCGGTCGGCGAGTTGCCCGCGCCCGCGCCGAGCGCGACCAGCGAGCCGTCGATCTGCCGCGCGCCCGCCCGGTAGGCCAGCACCGAGTTGGCGACGCCGAACGACAGGTTCTGGTGGCCGTGGTAGCCGACCTGCGCCTGGCCGTCGAACTCGGCCACGAGCGCGGCCACCCGGTCGGCGGCATCCTCCAGTATCAGCGCGCCCGCCGAGTCGACCACGTAGACGCACTGGCACCCGGCATCCACCATGATCCGGCCCTGCTTGGCCAACTCCTCCGGCGTGGACATGTGCGAGAGCATCAGGAACCCGACGGTCTCCAGCCCCAGGTCGCGGGCGGCCTCGAAGTGCTGGATGGAGACGTCGGCCTCGGTGCAGTGCGTGGCGATGCGGACCGCGCCCGCGCCCAGGTCGGCGGCGGCGCGCAGGTCGGTGACCGTGCCCAGGCCGGGGAGCAGCAGCACGGCGATCCTGGCCCGCTGTGCCTCGTCGACGGCGGCCTTGATGAGTTTGCGTTCATCGACCAGCGAGAAGCCGTAGTTGAACGTCGACCCGCCGAGGCCGTCGCCGTGGCTGACCTCGATCAGCGACACCCCGGCGTCGTCCAGCGCCCGCACCGTGTCGCGGACGTTGGCCTCGGTGAACTGGTGCGCCATGGCGTGGCTGCCGTCCCGCAGCGAGGTGTCGACAATCCGGACGTCGCGCTGGATTTGTGTGTCACTGTCCCAGATACCCATCAGGCCCGCACCGCCTTCCGGTCGGCAATGATCTTCTCCGCCAGCAGCTCCCCTGCCCGCGACGCGGCGGCGGTCATGATGTCGAGATTCCCCGCATAGGTCGGCAGGTAGTCGCCGTTGCCCGCGACCTCGAGGAACACCGCGACCCGCGCACGGCCGTTCCAGTTCGGCTGCGGGTCGTCGAACTGCGGGTCGGCCTTGAGCCGATAGCCCGGCACGTAGACCTGCACGTCGGAGACCATGCGGTGGATCGACTCGCTGATCGCGTCGCGGTCGGCGTCCGGGTCGATGGCGCAGAACACCGTGTCGCGCATGATCATCGGCGGCTCGACGGGATTGATGATGATGATCGCCTTGCCCCGGTCCGCGCCGCCAACCTTCTCGATGCCCGCCGCCGTGGTCTCGGTGAACTCGTCGATGTTCGCGCGGGTGCCGGGACCGGCCGAGCGCGACGACACGGACGCCACGATCTCGGCGTACGGCACCGGGATGACGCGGGAGACGGCGTGCACGATCGGGATCGTCGCCTGCCCGCCGCAGGTGATCATGTTGACGTTGGGCGCGTCGAGCTGGTCACCGATGTTGACCACCGGGCAAGTGAACGGGCCGAGCGCCGCCGGAGTGAGGTCGACCGCGGTGATGCCCGCTCCGGCGTAGCGCGGCGCGTTGGCGGCGTGCGCCTTCGCCGACGTCGCCTCGAACACCAGGTCCGGCAGCCGGTCGCGGGTGAGCAGCCAGTCCACGCCCCCGGCCGACGTCTCCAGCCCGAGTTCCGCCGCCCGGGTGAGGCCGTCGGATTCGGGCACAACGCCCACCATGTACCGCACGTCGACCAGCTCGCTGCGGCGGAGCTTCGCCAGCAGGTCGGTGCCGATGTTGCCCGGGCCGACGATCGCGGCCACGGCTGTGTCCGTACTCATGGGTCTTACGGTGCGCGTCCTGGTGCGGCACACTCAATGGATGCGTACCGCTGAGCGGAACAACGATGGTTCGTCCGGCGATCCAGGCCGCGCCCCATCCGCCGACGCCGCCACGGCCGCGCGCCTGGCCGCGCTGCTCGCGGCGTTCCGGCCGGGCGACGACGCGCTCGGTGTGTCCGAACTGGCGCGTCGGACGGCGTTGCCGAAAACCAGCGCGCACCGGCTGTCCCGGCACCTGGTCGACCACGGACTGCTGGAGCGGGATGGCACGGCGCTGCGGCTCGGGCTGAAGCTGTTCGAGATCGGGCAGCTCGCGATCCGGCAGCGCGGGCTGGTGGACACCGCGCGGCCGCTGCTCGCGGACCTCCGCGAAGCCACCCACAACACCGTGCACCTCGCGATGCTGGAGGGCACCGAGGTCGTCTACCTCGACGTGCTGCGCGGCCCTGACGCGCCGAGGCTGCCGTCCCGCATCGGCGGACGGTTCCCGGCGCACGCCACCGGTGTCGGCAAGGCGATCCTGGCGTACTCCCCCGCCGACGTCGTGGATGCGGTAATCGCCGCGGGGCTGCCGCGCATCAGTCGACGCACGATCACCTCCCCGGCGCTGCTACGGCGGCAGCTCGCCAAGGTCGCCGCCGAGGGCACCGCCTATGAGCGAGAGGAGTCCAGCATCGGCACGGTGTGTGTGGCGAGCCCGGTCATCGACGCCGAGGGTCGCGCGGTGGCGGCGATCTCGGTGTCCGGATGGGTCAATCGGATGCGCACCGAACGCCTGGCGCCCGCCGTTCGCACCGCCGCACTCGCGCTGTCCCGCACCGTGCGTTGACGCGGTATCGATCGCCGACCGATCGCCGACCGATCACAGACACTGTAGCCGATTTCGGGATAGGTTTTGACTCAGCGGCCGAGCCAGTCCTTGAACGCCATTTCGAATCGCGTGAGGGTGCCATCGAGTTCCACCGGACCATGCGCTTCGGACACGAACCAGACCCCCCGGCGCGCCACCCAGACTCCATGTTCCACAAGTACCGACGCAAGACTGGCGTAACGCGACAGATCGAGTTGCTGCAAACTGCGATAGTCGGTGACGTCGATGTCGCCGATGTCGCCGAACGACACGTGGAACGCCATCGGTAGCCCTGCCACCCGCAACGGTTCACCGAACGATTCGCCGATTTTTCGGATACCGGCCATCAGCTTTTCGCCGTGCGCCATGATCGAGGTGTAGGGCGCCTCGTCCCGGATATGTTCGAGTGTGGCTATTACCGCTGCCATTCCGGGCGCCCACGCATTGAAGGTGCCGGAATGATTCACCTCACCCGTGCCCATGCGGTTCAAGAGGTCCGCGCGGCCCGCGAGCGCGGAAACCGGATAGCCGCCACCCAATGCCTTGCCATAGAGCGCCAAATCTGGTGTCACACCATAACGGTGCGTGGCGCCACCGGGTCCGAGCCGAAAGCCGGAGATCACCTCATCGAAAATGAGGACGATGCCGTGGCGCGAGCACATTCTGCGGACCCGTTCCAGGTAACCGGGCTCCGGTTCGATCACGCCAGCATTGATCACGACCGGCTCCATGACGACGGCCGCGATCCGCTCGCCGTCCCGGTGGAACAGGTCGGCGAGCGCGTCGGCGTCGTTCCACGGCAGCACGGTGAAGTCGTTGAGGTGGGACGCCACCTGCCCGGCGCTCGCCGCTTCCCACACGCCGTCGCGGTCCGCGATGAGGACGTTGTCCAGCCAGCCGTGATAGTGCCCCTCGAACCGGACGATGTGGGTGCGGCCGGTGACGGCCCTGGCGAGCCGGAACGCCGCTTGCACGGCCTCCGTGCCGGTGAGCGCGAACCGCACCATCTCGGCCCAGCCGACCGTCGAGCACACCAGCTCGGCGGCGCGCACTTCCAGCTCGCTCTGCCCGCCGAAGATCAGGCCGTCGCAGGACGCTTGATGCACCGCTGACGTGAGGAAGCCGGGGGCGTGACCGTAGAGCGCTGGCCCCTGGCCCAGCAGGTAGTCGACGTAATCGACGCCGTCGACGCTGTAGAGTCGCGGCCCCTTCGCGCGCGCGAGCACGACGTCCGGTCCGTCGAGTCGCACGTTGGAATGCACCCCGCCCGGGGTCCGCTCCCGCGCCCGGCGCCGGAGTTCGCCAGAACGATCGAGGTCTTCGGCGAGTGTGGTAACGGCCTCACCAGTGTTGCGCACGGATACCTCCGGGAATGCGAATGTCCACTAGGGGTCCTCATCTTTGCGACGGGAGTGACGGGCGTATACGCCCCGCGCGCACCCGGCGGAAACAACAACATCAAGAAATAAAACACATAAATCGATATCTGAAACACGCTACGGCGCGGGAATCATTTCGTCAAGGGGACTCGTTGCGGTATAACGATTCGCACAATTCGCGACGATCGGCGGTCACAGTCGATTCTGGGCGGACATCGCCGCAGCGGCGGACCACGACAGAACTCGGCACCTGTCAACGGTACTCCCCGCGATCGCATCCTCGACAAGCACGGCGGCCGCGACAACTGTGTCTACACCAGGCACGAAAAGGAATATTAATGACCGAACTTTCCGGAACACGTGTCCTCGTCACTGGCGCGAACGGCTTTATCGGCAGCCATCTAACGGAACGTTTGCTGGCCGAAGGCGCGCAAGTTCGGGCGTTCTGTGAATACAATTCGAACGGTTCGTTAGGGTGGCTCGACGAACTGCCGCGAGAACAGGTGTCCCGCCTCGACGTCAAACTCGGCGACATCCGGGACAGCGGATTCGTGCGTGACGCGGTGAGCGATGTCGATATCGTTTTTCACCTCGCGGCGTTGATCGCCATTCCGTACAGCTACCAGGCGCCCGCGTCGTTCGTGGAAACCAATGTCACCGGAACGCTGAACGTGCTCGAAGCCGTTCGGGTCAACCCGCACGTGCGCGTGATCAACACGTCGACCAGCGAGGTGTACGGCACGCCGGAGTCGGTGCCGATCGAGGAGGCCCACCGGCTGCGGGGCCAGTCCCCGTACGCCGCGACGAAGATCGCCGCCGACCAGCTCTGCGAGGCGTACGCGCGGACGTTCAGCACCGACGTCGTCACACTGCGCCCGTTCAACACGTTCGGGCCGAGACAGTCGGCGCGCGCGATCATCCCGACCATCCTCGGGCAGTTACTCGCGGGCGCGTCGACGGTGCGGCTCGGCAACCTGGCGCCACGGCGGGACCTGACGTTCGTGACCGACACCGTCGACGGTTACGTGCGGATGGCGACCGCCGGCCTGCCGCGCGGCGAGACCGTGCACCTCGGCACCGGCCAAGCCGTCAGTATCAGCGACCTCTTCAGGTTGTGTTGCGAGGTCACCGGCACCGACGCGGAGGTCGTCTCCGATGCCGAACGGATACGGCCAACGGCGAGCGAAGTACAGGTGCTGCTTTCCGATCCGAGCAGGGCGAAGGACCTGCTGAAATGGCAGGCGGACACGACGTTGCGCGAAGGCTTGGCGGAAACCGCGCGCTGGCTCAAGCCACGCACCGACGCCGACCGAGCCTCGCGGTACCAGCGATGATTCCGCTCAGCGAGCCGACGTTCGCCGGCAACGAAGCGCAGTACCTGCAGGAGTGCGTCGACAGCGGCTACGTGTCCTCGGTGGGGCCGTTCGTGGAGCGGTTCGAGAAGACGTTCGCCGCGACGATCGGGGCCAGCCACGCGGTCGCGTGCTCGAGTGGGACGGCGGCGCTGCACGTCGCGCTCCGGCTCGCGGGCGCGGAGCCGGGACGTCTGGTGGCGGTCTCCGACTTCACGTTCATCGCCTCCGCCAACGCCGTCGCCTACACCGGCGCCGACGTGCTGCTGGTCGACAGCGAGTGCGCGACCTGGAACATGGACACCGAGCTGCTGCACGACGAGGTGTGCCGCCGTGCCCGACGGGGCGAGCGGCTTCCGGACGTCGTGGAGGTCGTGCATGTTCTCGGGCATCCGGCGCGCATGGAGCCGCTGCTGGAGCTGCGGGAGCGGTTCGACATCCGGATCATCGAGGATGCCGCTGAGTCGCTGGGCGCCGAGTGGTGCTCCGGGCCCGTTGCGGGGATGAGCGTGGGCACCGTCGGTGACATCGGGTGCTTCTCGTTCAACGGCAACAAGGTCATCACGTCGGGTGGCGGGGGCATGCTTGTCACCGCTGATGCCGAGGTGGCCGCGCGGGCGAAGCACCTGACAAACCAGGCGAAGTTGGATGGCACGACGTACCACCACGACACGGTGGGTTACAACTATCGGCTGAACAACATCTCGGCGGCGGTGGGGCTCGCACAGTTGGAGCGGCTGCACGTCGCGGTGCGCGCCAAGCGCGCGATCGCCCGCCGGTACCACGACGGTCTCGGTTCGCTGCCGCTCGGTTTGGCGCCGGGCGCGTCATGGGCGAACCCGTCGTACTGGTTGTACTCATTGTTGGTCTACGAGAACATGCCGGGGCCGGATCACGTCGTCTCGGCGCTCGCCGAGCGCGACGTCCAAGCGCGGCGGGTGTGGCCGCCGCTGCATGAACAGGCACCGTACCGGCCGACGGAACGGATCGGCGGCGACGTGAGCGAGAAGCTCTACCGCCTGGGGCTGTCGCTACCGAGCTCCGCACACCTGACCGAGGCCGACCAGGCCACGGTGGTGCACGCGCTGACCGACGTGTTGCGGTAACGGCACCGCGAACGGGGAACACGGCACCGGGAACGGGGAACACGGCACCGTGAGCGGGGGACACGCGCTAGAGGCCAAGCAGCTTCCGGAGGTCGCGGACGTGGCGGCGGGAGACCTCGACGCGGCTGCGGCGATGGTCGTCCATCACCAGCACCAGGGCGCCCTTGAAGTCCGGGCGGAGCTCGCGCACGTGGTCGAGGTTCACCAGGTACGACCGGTGCGTGCGGTAGAAGTGCCCGCCGAGGCGGCGCTCCAGTTCGTTCAGCGAGAAGCTCACCAGCACCCGTTCGGACGACAGTTGCAGGTAGGAGTACCCCCGCGCCGCCGTGGCGAAGATGATCGACGACGAGTCCACCAGCACGGTCCGGTCGCCCTGCTGCACCGGGATCCGGCCGAGCGGGTCCGGGTGTGCTGCCGGGGCAGCGGCCGGACCAGCGGCGGCGGCAGGAATGCCCTGCGCGGGCGTCGACTCGCCGTCGGCGTCCCCCTGCCCGGGCGCGAGCGCCCGCGCCAACGCGCGCCCGAGACGTTCGGCATCGAACGGCTTGACCAGATAGTCCGCCGCATCCAGGTCGAAGGCGTCCGGCGCGTAGTCGGGATACGCCGTGGTGAAGATGACCTTCGGCGGGTGCGGCCCCGACCGCAACGCCTCGGCCACCTCGATGCCGGTCCCACCGGGCATCCGGATGTCGAGCAGCACGATGTCGTAGTCCAGCGAGCGCAGCAGCACCAACGCCTCCTCCGCGTTGGTGGCCTCCCCCACGACCTGCACCTGGTCGAACCCACCAAGGAGGTAACGCAGCTCCGCCCTGGCTGGTGCCTCGTCATCGACGATCAGGCAACGGGCGCGCACTCGATCACCTCAACGGAATCTGCATCTCGACGACGGTGCCGCCGCCGTCATGCGACTGGATGTCGAGACGATAGCGCTCGCCGTACAGCACTTCCAAACGCTGCGAGATGTTGCTGAGACCAACTCCCCCATTCGCCGCACCGTCGCCCGCGGTCACCCGGTCAAGCACCTCCGGCGAGATCCCGACGCCGTCGTCGGACACCCGGATCGACGTGGTCCTCGTCAGCGGGTCTACGCGGGCCTTGAGCGACACCGTCCCGCCGTCGACCTTGTCCGCGATCCCGTGCTTGACGGCGTTCTCCACCAACGGCTGAACGGTCAGCACCGGCACGTTCGCGGTGAGCACCTGCGGGTCGATGTCGTAGCGCACCTTCAGCCGGTCGCCGTAGCGCGCCTGCTCCAGCGACACGTAGGTGCGCACAAAGTAGTACTCCTGTCCGAACTCGACCAGTTGCCCCTCCTGGCGCACCGCGTACCGGAAGAAGTCGGACAACCGCAGCAGCAGCCGTCGCGCCTCTTCTGGGTCGGTGCGAGCCTTCGATGCGATGGTGTTGAGCGTGTTGAACAGGAAGTGCGGGTTGATCTGCGCCCGCAGCGCGTCCAACCGCGCGTCAACGGCGAGCTTGCGTTCCCGGTCCAGTTCCGCCAGCTCCAGGTGCAGCGAGAGGATCCCGGCGAGCCCTTCGACCAGCTCACGCGGCGGCGGTATGTCATCGAGCCGGTACACCTTGAGCGTGCCGACGACCCGCTTGCCGATGGACAACGGCGAGACCACCGCGGTGCGCAGCGGGCAACTCGGCTCGGGACAGCCCAGCTTCGCCTTGTTGCGGACGACCGAGGTCTTGCCGCGCGCGAGCACCCGCGAGGCCGACTCGGTCTGCGGCGCGTCGCCGACGAGGTGGTGGTCGGAGCCAGGCCCGACGAACGCCAGCACCCGCTCCTGGTCGGTGATCGCGACCGCGTCCCCGCCGAGCAGCGGATGTAGCAACGCCACCGCGCGCTCGGCGGCCTCCGTGGTCAGCCCGGACCGCAGCGGCATGGACCGTCCCACTGCGGCGATGGTGCGGCCATGCCTGCCTGGTTGCCTCGGCGGCCGTGGCTTACGCGGCCCCCGCAACGCCGAGGGATAGCCGATCGTCAGCGCCACGGTGAGCGCGACGCCGATCAGCACGGTGACGCCGACTTCGAGCGGCGGGTCCGGCACACGCTGGGTCACGAGATACACCAGACCCCACGCGACCACCATCGCGCCTGCCAGCGGCAGACTTCCCCTGCTCATCGTCAGCTCCTGTCTCCGTTCACGCCGGCGATGGTCAGCCGCGCCAGCCGCGCCGCCCGCCGGTCGGCCGCGGTGCCGTGCAGTCGCAGCCACAGCCGGTCCAGGTCCTTCGGCGTCGGCGTGCGCAGCGACACCACCACCGTCACCAGCGTGGCCACCGGCGCGGCGACGATCGTCGGCGCGAGCAGCACCTCCCCGACGCCTTCGTCTCCGGTCACGGTGGCGCTGGTGAACATGCCGATCGCGGTCACCGCGCCGGTGATCATGCCGGCACCCGCCCCCCGCGACGTCGTCTTGCGCCACCAGATCGCCAGGATGAACACCGGCGCGAGCGCCGAGCCCGCCAGCGCGAACGCCCAGGTCACCATGGTCGCGACGATCGAAGGGAACAACGCCGTCAGCGAGTCGGGCCGCAGCCCGAGCGCCAACGCCGACGAGAACACCGCCACCACGATCACCGCGCCACGTCCGGCCCACACCGCCTGCCGCTGGCTGGCCCTCGGGTTGATGTGACGCTCGTAGACGTCGTGACCCCACGACGCCGCCGCGGCGAGCAGCAGCCCGGCGATGGTCGACATGACGGCGATCAGCGCGCCGGTGGCGATGAACCCCAACCCCGCCTCGCCGCCGAAGATCCGGCCAAGCACCAGCGGCGCGTGTTCCGGCACCCGCAGCACGCCGTCGACGGTCAGGTCCGCAAGCCACGGGCGTCCCTCGACGGACGTCGCGATCAGCGACCGCGACGCCGTCCCGAGCAGCACCGCGAGGGTGTAGAACAGCCCGGCGAACCCGAGCACCCACACGGTCGTCATGCGCGCGGCGGTGCCGGTGGGGCTGGTGAAGTAGCGGTTCATGATGTGCGGCAGCCCCGCCGTTCCCATCACGAGCGTGACCATCAGCGTGAGCTGCCCGAACGGCCCATACCGCCCGCCGGGCTCGCCGAACGTCGCGTCCGAACCGGACTCAAGCCGGTTCGGCTCGGTCGCCAGTCCCCACTCACCGCCCGCGACCACGGGGTTCGCGAGCGGTTCGGAGTCCAGCTCCGCGACGGCGTCCGGGTAGCTGAACCCGGACGCGATCACCACGACGGTGAGCCAGACGAACGCCGAGAGCAGCAACAGGAACTGCACCGCCTGCGTCCACGTCGTCCCGCGCATCCCGCCGAGCACGACCAGCGCGGTGATGGCCACGGTGGACAGCACGACGCCGGTGGCGTACGGCGTCAGGCCGAGCACGCCGTGGCCGACCAGCAGCTCCCAGGTGATGCCGCTGCCGACGGCCTGCGGCACCAGGTACGACAGGATGATCAGCTGCACGACGCAGACCGCGATCAGCCGGATGCGGTCGGAGCCGAGCCTGCGGCCGAGGAAGTCCGGGATGGAGAACTCGCCGAACCGACGCAGCGGCGCGGCCACGAACAGCAGCACCGGCACGAAGCCGGCCGCGAACCCGGTCGCGTACCAGATACCGTCCAAACCGGACACGTACACGGCGGCGGCGACCCCGAGGAACGATGCTGCTGAGAAGTAGTCGCCGCAGATGGCGCAGGCGTTGGTGGCCACGCCGACCCGCCTGCCCGCGAGGTAGAACTCCAGCGTGGACGCCCTGCCAGGCCGCAGCACGAGGGCGAGCACGGTGACCGCGAGCAGCAGCACCGCGAGCGCGATAACGCTGGCAGCGGTCACGAGTCGTCACCCGGGTCGACCGGCTCCCGCTCCTGCGCGCCGAGCATCCGCTCCTCGACGCCGTTCGACAGCGTCGCGGCGGCGACCGCCAGCGCGAAGAAGAACACGTACAGCCCGAACGCCGCCATCACGAAGCTCGGGCTCATCCCGCCGACCAGCCTGCCGCCGGACCACCAGTCGACGGTCAGAGTCAGGACCGGCACCCCCACGACGACGCCGAGGAACACCGCGAAGTGCCCGACGGCGACCTTGCGCACGGTGCGGAAGGACGCGTCGACGTCGGCTGGCATGTCGTAGTCGTCGCCGATGTCGACGGCCCACGTGGGGCCGTCGACGTTCAGCGGTGGAGGAGCACCGGTATCGCGCACATCACGCACCCTAGCCAGCCAGCGGTTCGCCCGGAACACGTAGTGAAATAACGACCGAGCGCCACCGCCGCCGACGTCAGGATGGTTCCGGGGACTCGCCCGCGTCGCGGATCCGCTTCGCCGAACGCAGCAGCACGATCGCGCCACCCCCGACGAGCACCAGACCGATGCCTGGCAGCAGCTTGCCCCAGGAGTCCGTGCTCGCGCTGATCTGCAGCATCCTGAACAACTGCCAGCACACGATCAGTGCTGCTGCGACCCCCGGCATGACGGCGTGGACGAACGCCACTCGACGACGCGGGATGAGGGCTCCCGCGAGCGCGAGGAAGCCCGCGCACAACGTCCACAGACCGGCGCCAGCGGCACCGGACAGGCTGCCGACCGGAGTCGACACCCAGGGCATCGGTGAGCCAACCACCATGAGCAGCCCACCAAGGAGCATCCCACCGCTGCCCACGTGCATGATCCGCCGACGAGCTGGGCGTGTCCTGTCCGCTGTGGTAACCGACGTCATGGTCCGCAGCGTAGGAGTCACGCACGCCACGCCGACAGCTTCCGTTCCCCAACGGTCACCTACCGCTTGCGGACGGCAGCTACGACGCCGCGAACGGCCATCGGTGTGTGCCGGGTCACGTTCGCGGGGCCCTGCGACCGTTCGGGAACCCATCGCAGCCACCGGGGCGGTCTTCCTTGATCTTGCCCGTGACCTGGCGGTGCGCTAAGCGCGCGAAAGGCTCGAAAGGAGACTCGACGGTGACGCATTCGAAGTATGACGGACACAGCCCACCCGAGGGGGACTGGCGCCGCGAGTACTGGCGCAAGAACCTGCGACTCATGGTGATCCTGCTCAGCATCTGGTTCATCGTGTCGTTCGGCTGCGGCATCCTGTTCGTCGAGCAGCTCAACAAGATCGAGATCGTGGGCTTCCCGCTGGGCTTCTGGTTCGCCCAGCAAGGCTCGATCTACGCGTTCCTGGTGCTCATCCTCATCTACGCCCTCCGCATGGACCGGCTGGACGACGAGTACGGCGTCAGCGAGCGCAACGGGGACGGTGAGCGACTGTGAGCGAGATCCAGCTCTGGACGACGATCTTCATCGTCCTGTCGTTCGGCGTCTACATCTACATCGCCTGGCGCAGCCGGGTGAACGAGACGGAAAGCTTCTACGTCGCCAAGCACGGCGTGCCGACCGTGGCCAACGGCGCCGCGATCGCGGCGGACTGGATGTCGGCCGCGTCGTTCATCTCGATGGCGGGCCTGCTGGCGTTCCTTGGCTCCGACGGCTCGGTGTATCTGATGGGCTGGACGGGTGGCTACGTGCTGCTCGCCATGCTGATCGCGCCCTACCTGCGCAAATGGGGCAAGTACACGGTCCCGGAGTTCGTCGGTGAGCGCTACAACGAGACGGTGCGCACCGTGGCGGCCGCTGCGGCGATCATCATCTCGTTCACCTACGTGGTGGGCCAGATGAACGGTGGCGGCATCGTGTTCAGCCGCTTCCTCGGCATCGGCCTCACCGGCGGTGTGCTGATCGCGGCGGGCGTCATCTTCATCTACGCGGTGCTTGGCGGGATGAAGGGCATCACGTGGACGCAGGTGGCGCAGTACACCGTGCTGATCGTCGCCTACCTGATCCCCGCGGTGGCGGTCGCGCAGCAGGTCACCGGGTTCCCAATCCCGCAGGTGTCATTCGGCACGATCCTGGACGAGCTCAACGCCATCGGCACCGAGATGGGCCTGCAGGAGTACACCCAGGCGTTCGCCCAGCAACCGATGATCGACATGTTCCTGGTGACGCTGGCGCTGATGATCGGTACCGCCGGTCTGCCGCACGTGATCATCCGGTTCTACACCACCCGCACCGTGCGGGGGTCGCGGCACTCGGCGTTCTGGGCGCTGCTGTTCATCGCCATCCTCTACACGACCGCTCCGGCGGTCGGCGCGTTCACCAAGCTGAACCTGCTGGAAGGCGTGAAGGGCACCGCGGTGGACGCGCTGCCGCAGTGGATCAGCAACTGGTCGACAACCGGGCTCGTCAGCATCAAGGAGGGCGCGGAAACGATCAACTCGGTCAGCAACGACCCCGCTGTCGGGGCTGATCTGACGATCAACAACGACATCCTCGTGCTGGCCTCACCCGAGATCGCGGGGCTGCCCGCGCCGATCATCGGGCTCGTCGCGGCAGGCGGTATGGCGGCGGCGCTGTCCACGGCGGCCGGTCTGCTGCTGGTGATCTCGTCGTCGGTGTCGCACGACTTCTACTTCCGTCGGATCCGCAAGCACGCGGACGACCACGAGCGGCTGCTCGTCGGCCGGATCGCGATGGGGCTGGCAGTGGTCGTCGCGATCGTCGCGGGCATCAACCCGCCCGCGTTCGTGGCGGAAGTGGTGGCGTTCGCGTTCGGCATGGCCGCGTCCAGTTTCTTCCCGGCCATCGTGCTTGGCATCTTCTGGAAGCGGTGTAACGCGAAGGGCGCCGCAGCAGGCATCGTCGTCGGTCTCGGGTTCACGATCACGTACATGATCTGGACGCTGGACGTCTTCGGGACGACGGCGAACGACTACATTCTCGGCATCAGCCCGCAGGGCATCGGTGCCGTGGGCGCGGCGGTCAACTTCATCGTGGCGATCATCGTCTCGAAGCTGACCTCGCCCCCGCCGAAGCACATCGAGGAGATGGTCGAGAACATGCGGTACCCGGCCGTGACCGCGCAGTCCGGCGCCCGGACGGCACCGGGAAGCGAGTCGGCTGGCCGCCCTGAAGGGGGCGAGTCGTAAGTCGGTTCGGTCAGCAGGGCCGCGTCCTGATGGGCGCGGCCCTGCTCGACGTCGCGGTCAGTCCGCTGTTCATCTGGTCGACGTTCACCGATGTTTTGTCTCGGGAGCTCGCGGTGGCGACGCCGTCGTTGAGCGTCGTGTTCGCGGTGGCATTGGCGCTGTTCACCACGGGTGTGCTTGTCGGCGGCAGGCTGGCGGACGCCGTGCCGCCCCGGTCGCTGGCGCTGGTCACGGCCGCCGGGGTCGTCGCGGGGCTGGTGCTGTGCGCGCTGGCGTCGTCGGTGCCGGTGTTGCTGCTCGGGTTCGGGGTGGTGCTCGGGCTGGCGACCGGCGTCGGGTACGGCACGGCGGTGCGCGTGGCGGGGACCGTGGACTCGCGGCGCGGGCGTGCGGTGGCGCTCGTGGTGAGCGCCTACGCGGCGGGCGCGGTGGTGTTGGCGCCGATCGCCGCCTGGCTACTGGGGGCGGTCGGGCGCGCGGGCACGTTTCTGGTGCTCGCGGCCGGGCTGGGGCTGGTGCTGCTGGGTGCGGCGGTGTTGTTGCCGGGTGCCGCGGCGACTCGCGACGGCGCGCGGGCTGGTCCCGCCGCAGCCGCGGCGAACGGTGGCTCGGCGGACGCTGCCTCGGCGGACTCGTCCGCCGGCCACGATGCCGCTGACCGGTCCGCTCGTCCTGTCACCGCACGTCATTCGGTGGGTGCGCTGTGGGTGCTGTTCTCGCTCGGCAGCTTGCCCGCGCTGGTGGCGTTCGCGCACGCGGGTGAGTTCGCGGGCGACCCGGCGCTGGTGGTGGCGGCCGTGGCGCTGTTGAACGCGGGCAACGTGATCGGACGGCTGGTCGCTGGTCCGCTCGCCGACGTCGTCGGCTACCCGATGATGTTGCACGGCACGGCGTTCGTGCTGCTCGTTGCGCTGCTCGCGCTTCTGCCGGACGGTATGCCGATGCTGGCGCTGCCCGCGTTGTTCGCGCTAGGTGCACAGTATGGGGCGTTGTCGGTGCTCACCCCGGTGGCCACGGCCGACGCCGTGCCCGCCGCACGCTTCGGCACCACCTACGGCGTTGTGTTCAGCGGCTGGGGCGTGGCGGGGCTTGCCGGTCCGGTCGCCGCGGCGGCGCTGGTCACGCACGCCGGGCACGCGGTGCTCGTCGGCGCGCTGGCCGGTGTCGGGGTCTGCGCGTGGCTCGCGGTGTCATGGGTGACACGCTTGTCCACACCATAGGCGCTGACGGCGGCGTCGGTCGTCGGCCGACTTGGCTGTCGTAGTCTTGCCGCGTGGATTTGCTGCGGGGCGCGTTCGGTGGGCCAGACCCGGCGTGGGACGTCGCGGTCACGCACGCCCTACTCCGCCACGTCGGTTCCAGCACCTCCAGCGCCGTGTCCCCCACTCACGACGCCGTGTCCCCCTCTCCGGACGACGTGTTCCCTGGTGCGGTGCTGCGGGTGTACCGGCCCGAATCCCGGGTCGTGGCTTTCGGCAGACGTGACACCCGGCGACCGGGCTTCCCGAGCGCCGTGGCCGCAGCCCGCTCGGCCGGTTTCACGCCGGTCGTGCGGCCGCAGGGTGGCCGTGCCGTGGCCTACACCGAGCGGTCGCTGGTGGTAGACCACATCCACCCGCACACCGACACGCTCGACGGCATGGACGCCCGGTTCGCCCGGTACGGCGAACTCTGGGCGCGGGTGCTGTCCGGCTTCGGAATCGACACCCGCGTGGGCGAGGTGCCGGGCGAGTACTGTCCCGGCGCGTACAGCGTGAACGCGCGAGGGGTGGTGAAGCTGGTCGGCACCGCCCAGCGGGTGATCAAAGGCGCATGGCTGTTCAGCGCAGTGGCAATCTTCGATGACGCCGAACTGCTGCGCCCAGTCCTCGCGGACGTCTACCGCGCACTGGACCTGCAGTTCGACGTCGCATCAGTGGGTTCGATCCGCGAGGAAGCATCGTCGGTGTCGCTCGAGCGGCTGGAGACCGCGATCCTGGCGGAGTACGACGGCCATGACGGACTCACGGCGACAACCCTGGGCGCAGAAACAACCCACCTCGCCCAAACGCTCATCGATGATCACCAGCTTCGGTGAGCATCACAAACCGCTGTTTCAGCGGCCGAATGACCACAGAATTCCCGTCCAGATGACCATCCAGAGAACGTCCAAGTGACCACGACAGCATCCGCGCGATCCCGATGGACGCACTCTGGCAACTCGCCCCGTAGGCGCCGGCCACCCGGGCAAGCTGCGGTGCGGTCAGGAGATCCGGTTCAATAGCGGCGTGGTGAGTGATGAAGTGCAGCATGTCCGCCGGTTGATCGACGGGCTGCGACGTGATCGCCGAACGCACCCGTATCACGGGCGTCGGGAGTACTCCGCGTTAGCGCGCGAAGTCGTTGCCGCGTGCGAGAAGCTGCATGATCCGACGGCGGTCCCAGCCTTGGCTCGGCGGGCGGTGGAGCTGATCACCCGCGCGCTGATGTACATGGACGACTCCTCGGGCATCGTCGGCGACGACCTCCACGCGATGATGGACGTGCACGCCAAGGCGTGCGCCGCAGCGCCGCCGGACCCGAAACGCCTCGCTGCCTGGCTGGCGAAACTACGTCTCGACGGCCCGGGCTGGCCGGACTTCGAGCTGCGCGACCGCCACCGACGCACTGGGCGAGAAGGGTCGCGCGGAACTCGTCCGGATCGTCGAGGCCCGGGCCATGACCGCGGAACCGGACCACTTTGGCGGTGCGCCATTCGGGATTCGCATCCTGCGCGAACAGCTCGCCGAGATCTCCGGCGACGTCGACCACTACGTCGCGGTTCTGGCCAACGACCTGCGCGGCGCGTGGCAGTACCTGAAGATCGTCAACGCGATGCGCGACGCCGGGCGCCCAGCCGACGCCGAAGCCTGGGCGAAGCGCGGGCTCGCGGAGGTGGGCAATCCCATCGACATGGACAAGCTCCGCGACGTCTACGTCGACCTTCTCCTCGAGCGAGGGGCTGGTGAGGAGGCGCTCACCGTTCGGCGGACGACCTTCGACCGCAATCCCACCGACACGCACTACCAGCAGCTTCGCGAACCGCTCGGCAGGTGGGCTGCTGGCAGGACCTGCAGAAGGCGGCAGTCGGTCGCGTCCGCGACGCCATCGACACCAACCCGGCGTACGCCCATCACCTGATCAGCATCCTCCTCGACGAGGACGAGCACGATGCGGCATGGCGGACGGCAGTCGAGCACGCCGACGTGATCGGCGAACACCGCTGGCACGAACTGATCGATCTGCGCCAGCCCACCCACCCGGCCGATGTGATCGAACCGTGGCAGACGCTCATCGAGCAACGCCTCGGCGCCACCGGCGACAAGTACCGGTACGTGCGCGCGGTCAAGATGCTCCGGCGCCTGCGCGACGCCTACCGCGCCGCTGGCAACCCCGACGGGTTCCCGACCTACCTCGGTGAGCTGCGCGACCGCCACCGCCGCAAGACCTCATTCATCGCCAAGCTGGACCGGGCCAGACTCTGACCCACGCAGACACCAAGGTGCAACTCGGGGCGGATAAGGTGCGACTCGCGACCGATAAGGTGCAACTCGCGGCCGATAAGGTGCGACTCGGGCCGGATAAGGTGCGACTCGCGGCAGGGTGTCACGTCAGCCGCGCGGCCTTGGACTCCAGGTACCGCTGCTCGGGGACGCTCGTCGTCCGGCGGGCCGCCTGCCGGTAGTGCTCAACCGCCGCATTCATGTCCCCCGCCATCTCGAACAGATGCGCCCGCACCGCGTCCAACCGGTGGTGCTGCGCCAGCCTGCTGTCGTCGTCCAACGGTTCCAACAGCCGCAGCCCGGCCTCGGGACCGTGCACCATCGCGGCTGCCACCGCCCGGTTCAACGTGACCATCGGGTTGTCCGACAGCTGCGCGAGCACACCGTAGAGCGCGAGGATCTGCGGCCAGTCGGTCTCGTCGTGGCTGGTGGCCTCGTCGTGGAGCGCCGCGATCGCGGCCTGGAGCTGGTACGGCCCAAGATCGCCGCGCGACATCGCGTCGGTGACCAGCTTCGAGCCGTCCGCGATCGTCTGCTGGTCCCAGCGCCCACGGTCCTGCTCAGCGAGCGGGATCAGCTCGCCGTCTGGGCCGCAGCGCGCGTCGCGGCGCGCATCGATCAGCAGCATCAGCGCCAACAGCCCGGCGATCTCGGCGTTCTCCGACAGCAACCGGTGCACGATGCGGGTCAGCCGGATCGCCTCGTTGGACAGCTCGGCGCGGTGCAGCGCCGCGCCCGTCGTGGCGGTGTATCCCTCGTTGAAGATCAGGTACAGCACGTGCAGCACCGCGTCGAGCCGCTCGTCGCGTTCCTCGGCGGGCGGCATCCGGAACGGCACCCCGGACGACGCGATGCGCTGCTTGGCGCGGCTGATCCGTTGCCCCATCGTCGACTCCGGCACCAGGAACGCCTTCGCGATCTCCTCGGTGGTCAGACCGCCGACGGCCCGCAACGTGAGCGCGATCTGCGACGGCGGCGTCAGCGACGGGTGGCAGCACATCAGCAGCAGGATCAGCGTGTCGTCGGCGTCCGCGGTGTCGAGGTCGGGCGGTGCGACCAGGAACGAGTCCCGTGGCGCGCGGGAGGCAAGCGCGTCCTCACGCTCGCGCCGCGACTGGTCGCTCCGAAGCTGGTCCGTCATCCGGCGGAAACCCACTCGGATGAGCCACCCTTTCGGGTTGTCCGGCACGCCCTCGTCGTGCCACTGCGCCGCCGCCGCGAGCAGCGCCTCCTGCACCGCGTCCTCCGCGGCGTCGAAATGGCCGAAGCGGCGCACCAACGCGCCGAGCACCTGTGGCGCAAGCTCGCGCAACAGGTCCTCGACGCCTCGGTCAATACGCACGTGTCACATCTCCTGACCGCAGTCCGCTTCCATGATCGGCCGAACCTCGACGATGTCGGGGCTGTTCACGCCATCGAACCCGACGACTCGCGCCGCGATCTCCGACGCCCTGTCGAAGCTGTCGCAGTCGAGCACCCAGTAGCCGCCGACCACATCGGCGCCATCAGCACCCAGCCCGTCCGTGATGACGACGAGATCGTCCTTCTTGCGCAGCGTCCTGGTCAGCGTGGGATCAGCAAGGCCAGCCGCGTCGACGAACTCACCCGACTCGGTCAGTTCGGCGTTGAGTCGACCCATGAACTCGACCGTCCGCTCGAACCCCTCGACGGGGCCGTCCCAGCCCTCCCACGCCGACGGGGTGGTCCTGACCAGCAGCATGTACTTCATCGCCGTTCACTCCTCAGCGTCTCGCGGCACCCCGGTGGGCGCCTTCGCTGGAGACGTCGGGGCGAACGGCGTCATTTCGACATGCCTCAGCTCATCGCTTCGCGCACCTCGATGGCGTCGGGACAGCCTGGGCCGTCGAACCCCACGACGCGCTGCGCGATCTCCAGCGCGCGCTCCTTGCTGGCGACGTCGAGCACCCAGTAGCCGCCGAGGACTTCCTTCGACTCGGCGTACGGCCCGTCGGTCGGCACGGCGGCGCCACCCTGATTGCGCACCGTCACCGCCTGGCGCGGATCGGACAGCCCCGCGGCGTCGAGCAGCTCGCCGGACTCCTGCAGCTCGGTGTTCAGCTTCATCATGAAGTCGAACGTCTCTTGCATGTCGGCGGGATCGGTGTCCCTTGTCTCGAAGTCCGACAGGGCGCTGTGGACCAACAGCATGTACTTCATGGCGTCTCCCCTAGAGTTGCGATGGTGCCCGCAACTCTAGGGGAGACGGCGTGCGTGGTGGTCGCGGTCACCCGAGTCCGAGGAAATAACGGGTGGCCTTGAGCCAGGCGTTGCGGCCCACCTCGCGTCCGACGCTGCGACCGTTCAGGTCGGCAGCGCGGAAGTGAATGCCGCCGTAGCGGCGCGACATGCCCGCCTCGTCCGACGCCGCCGAGAAGGTGTCCCAGCTCAGCGTGATGTCGGTTCGCGGCGCCACGCCCGGTTCCACGCTGGAGGAGCCAGCGGGAATGGTGACCGACCCGCCGTAGTAGTCGCTGCCGGTGAACTGCTTGAGCACCTCGGCCCCGGCCGCGCTGAACGCGCTGTGCCCCGACGTGTACTCGGCGAACGGCGGCGAGGGAAACCACGTCGGCTGGTACGGCGTCCACTCCGCGCCGTCGATCATCTCCGGGCCCTCGCCCGCGCGGTGCCACGACGGGATCGACTTGTCGTGGTAAAGGTAGCGGATCGCGGTGATCGGCCGGACGTAGTCGAAGTAGCGCTTCTGCCCCACGACGCGATGCTCGCGTCGACGACGGCGTTGGTGAGCGCGAAGAACAGCTTGACGTCGTCGTCGAGGGTGTGGTTGTCCCGCCGGGACACGAACTCGCCGATCTGCGCCCAGTGTCCCGGCGGTTGCGAGGTGCCGGGACCGTCGGCCCAGTACTCCGCGATCACCTTCTGCCGGTCGGTCAGGTTGGCCGCGTAGTGGATGATCTCCTCGGCTTGCGCGACGAACTCCTCCGTGCCGTACTTCGCGGGCGGCTCGATCTCGTACTGGTCCCACGACGTCAGCGCGAACGGCGTGACGTGTCCCCACTGCGGGGCGATGTAGTGCTGCGTTTTGACCGTGTCGCTGTCCCGGCCTGGATAGATCAGCGGCTGCCAGCGGTTGAGGTCGGTGATCGTCGCCGGATCGAGCGGTTCGCTGACCACCATCGGGTCATTGACCGGCTCGTAGTCGGTGTAGTCCCCGTAAGGGCCGCCGCCGAGATGACCGAGCTGGTTCGACGCGTCATGGTGGCGGAAGCTGAGCACGGCGTTGCAGGCGGACACCCCGGTCCTCGCGGCCGTCGACATCGCTGACGTCGAGTAGCCAAGGTCCGCCAGCAGGGCGTCGAACCGCGCCTTGGCATCGGGCAGCAGATCGACGGCGGCGGTGTAGGCGGCGTAGCTGACCGCCTCGCGTTTGTTCGCCGCTGTCCACTCCCACAGCGGCCGTTTCTCTCCCAGGTCGAGCTGCGTGCCCACGGCGATCGGCTGGTAGGCCGTCCACGCGTCGTACACGCACGTGTGCACCACCGCGGTGGCTCGGGCGATCATGGGCGGGCCAAGGCTGGACTCGGCGATCGCGTCGAGCACGACGTCGTTCCATCGAACGACGACCGTGTCCTTGGCGGAATCGGCGGTGGGGCCGGTCGCGTGGGCCAGGGGCACGACACCACCGGCAGTCGCGGCAACCATCACGGCCGCGGCCGTGGCCGCGATGGGGAGCAGTCTGGATTTGCGTCCTCGGGGCATGGCAGAACATCCCGTCTAGCGAAGAATGGGGACAGCGGTCCGCGCGGACCGGAGAGGCAGTCGTCAGGAAGCGGGGAGAACGGTGGCCACGACGCGACGCATCCTGGCCACCGTGAGCGGCACGTTCTCAGGCGCGGACGTTCATCGAGCCGACCAGCAACTCGCCGCCGAACGCCGACCAGCCGGCGACATACTGCGACGGCGTCGCCATCGGTTCGTGCCAACGGTCCAGAACGGCGTCGTGAAGTTGACGCTCACCCGGTCGTTCGTCACCTCGCGGCCGTCGATGCCGACGGCGAGGAACTCGTGCGTGGCGTCCTCGACGGTCACGCCACCGATGTTGGTGATCGACCGCATCATGCCCCTGGCCATGACCTTGCCGTCCGGGCGGTCGATGTCGTACGAGGCGACATCGAGCGAGTACATCAGCATCGCGAACGGCCCCGACGAGCCGTCCATCATCGGCAGTCCGCCCAGCATGCCCATGCCCGGCAACTGCCGGATCAACGCGGCGTCCATCGCCATCGCACCGACACCACAGCTGACGAAGTCGTTCTGCACGGTGGCCGTGGCCAGCATGCCGGCGGTCGCCATGGTGCCGTGCATACCGGCGCCGCCATCGATGATCTCACCAGCCGCGTTGGTCGCGGCGAGCGCCGCAGGACCGAACCCGGCAGCCATCGCGCCGAACCCAGCGGTCATCGCGCCTGCACCGAGGACTCGTCCCAGGTTCCTCCGTGAGAGGCCAGAGCCTTCCTCCTGCTCTGCCTTCGCGTTCTCGTTGTCGTACGCCACTCCGAGCTCCTTTCTGTTACGGCGGCCAGAGCCGGTGCCGTGGCGGTCACCGAACGATGCGGCCGGAAACGCCGGGAACGATAAGGTGACCCTCGTCACGAAGGCGTTGTTCGCGCGTCACGCTCGAGTTCTGCGGGCTGCAGTACGCTGCCGCTGTGGCTGATCAGCGGGACTTCGCGGTGGCAACACCCCGTGTCGCCGCAGGCGTGGTCGTCACCGATGACGACTCGCGGGTGCTCATGCTGCGCACCACCTACAAGGGCCATTGGGAGATCCCCGGTGGCTACGTCGAACCCGGCGAATCTCCGCACGCCGCGGCGAGGCGCGAGGTGCGCGAGGAGCTCGGACTCGACGTCCCGATCGGAAGGTTGCTCGCCGTCGACTGGGCACCGTCCGATGAGGAAGGCGACAAGCTCTTGTTCCTGTTCGAGGGACCCAGGCTCGCGGCCGACACGGCATTCGTCTTCCGCGACGACGAGATCGCGGCAGCGCGTTACGTGGCGCTCGATCAGCTCGGCACGGTCACGGTTGACCGCCTCGCACGACGCATCCGGTCTGCTGTTCGGTCGCCGGGTCCGCAGTACCTCGAGCACGGCGCGCCGGTTCCAGATACACCCTGAACGGCCCCGCGTCCACCCACACAGCAGATCAACAACTTGGCGACTTCCGGCTGCCTTCGCGTCGCCTGGACACCTCGACATGTCGATCTAGTGGCCTTGACGGCGTATCGTGACAAAACGACAACAGCGACGAGCCGTTTGTAACCGACGCACTCCGACAATCGGTGGAATCGGATCGATGCGTTGACGTCTGGGGACGGATGAGGGGGAGTAAACCGATGGGTACGGCAGGTCCTGCTGCCTGGCAGGAACAACCGCAACCGCGCGGCCGACCGCTGGTGGGCTTCCTTGCCTGTATCACGCTCGCCGCGATCGTGGCCTATCCGGTGCTCATGACCGGGCTGATGGCTCTGTTCAATTTCGCGGGTTGTGTCACGGCTCCGTGTGGTGAGCCGCGCCCACAACCGATGGCTGGCGTGTTGTTCGCCGCCGCAACGACGGTCCTGGTTACGATTCCCTTCGCTGTCGGCATCGCTGTCGCAGGTTTTGGTTGGCGAGTAACCACTACGGTTGCGGTCGTGACTGCCGCGATCGTAGCCACGTTCATCACGCTCATCGTGCTGCAAATGTAGTGACGACGCCACTGCCTGCTTCAAGTACATGGCACGCTGCGGTGTGCTCTCGCGGAGAAGCACTATGCGGCGCAGCGTGCCGCGTGGACCCAAATACAACGAAAGCCCAGGTCTGTGACCTGGGCTGGTGCTCCCCCGGCTGGACTCGAACCAGCAACCCTTCGGTTAACAGTTAGGTGGTGTGATGAGGTGACGTGGGGTTGCGCTGGATGTTCGACCATCGAGTTCGCCATGCCCAACCATCATCGTCCAGGCTTGTCCGCCACGGCTGATGTCAGAAATGGATGTCAGTAGGCCGCCCGACGAAGGTGACCCGCTCAGCCCAGTCGCCCCCATCCCCGCGATCCTCAGCCGCCCATGGCCGGAGTGGTCGCGGTCAACCCTGTAACCGATCCCGCTCCCCCGTCGACGGACTCAGCGTGACCGTACGTATGCAAGCCGCGTGCGGAGCGGGATCGGCGCGCAGCGGGGTTGACCGTGGTCGCTCCGGCTTTGACCATGCGGCCATCGCGGGGATGGAGCTTCCCAACCGCACCGGCGCTCGTCTGCCCGGTGCCTTTCGTACTGTCGCGTCCGCTCTGCCGTGTTCGTGCGCGCGTGCCCGACGGCGTTCCTGCGCGGGAGGCCAAGCGGAGCGACCCAGCCGACCGCGCGCCAGTTCGGGCCGCGCGCTCCGCCCGGCAGGGCGGCTTGACGACGTACAGAAAGTTCTCACGCGATCATTACGCCATGGTCGGTAGAGCTAAGCGTCTCGCTCCGGTTCGCGTAGCCAATGGCTGTACTGCTCAAAATCATCATGTGCGCTGTCGTAGGCCTGACGTAAAGCCTTGAGGAAATCTGAGTATTGCGGGGTTGGCTCGTCCCGGATGTATCTACCTAGGATAGTCACACCCTCACGGCAGGCGCTCCAGATCATCTGTTCAGCATCGTTGAATTCATGTTCGCCGAATCCAACCACGATGAAGGCGTCACCGATTGCCCCGTATAACAGCTCAACCTGATCTCGAACGGAACCCTCCGACAGGTACTCAATCGCGCGGCCGAGACGTTCATACTCGTCCTGAACTTGACTGAGTTCACCTTCCGGAGCGGGATTGCTCCAGTTCGCGACCTCAGCCCGGTGCCTCTGTAGGAACCTGAGTGCTGTGATCGCCTCGTCTGCCCTTTCGCGGCCCCGACTAACGACAGCTTTCTCGCGCTCGAACTTGTGCTGCTCCGTTTGAGTCCGGCGTGCAAGTCGACCGCCAGCCCAACCACCGAAACCAGCTGTGATCCCCGCAGCGATCACTGTGCCCACCGGGGCCAACCACTCCCATGCCATCGATGCTCAGCGTAGGACCTAGTAGCTTATTCGCGCCATGTTCCTCACTGCTGACCACTACTGCCGGAGGGTCCTAGCTGTTCACGTGGTCGCGGGCAACGCACCTATCAGCGCACCACCGCCCATCCCGTCCGCAGTTGGGAAGCCCAATACCCCCGCGCAACAGCCGCGATCTAGCCAGATCGAGGCCCCTCCTCCGGCTCCGGTCGACCGCACGGCACAGGACCAATGACACGCACGTGAACCCAGTGACCGAAGACCTGCCGCAGTCGAACACCACAATTGCGGCAGTAGACGCCAGCTGCCTGCTTCTTCGCCACACAGTCAGTGTGACCCATGCTCAGTGCCAACATGCGAGATCATCGATCCGGCGGCCCACTACAACGGGCGGCCATGACCTACGTTTCCTAGCTCTGACGTCAAGCATCACCCGGGACCGCAACGTCAGGCATCACCCGAGACAACACAGTTGAGCAGGTTTTGGGGCGTGTGTCCGGTTACAGTCTGGAACACCTCGGCCAATCACGTTTAACGGTTGCTGCTCTCGTCGTCTTCTTCGATGACCTCAGTCAGGTACCGCTCAAGTGCGGTCAGCACCAGAGCCGACATCGTGAGTCGTTGACCACGGGCGTACCGCTCTGCGCGCTCCCATAGCTCGACGTCTTGATCACGCACATACACGGCCTTCGCCATACCCATAAAGCTATCATGAGACCTATGAAGGCCTTCACATATCTTCGCATACTCGGTACTGTCGACCGCCTAAAGACAACAACGCCCCCGGTCATCGGGTTACACACGACCAGGGCATTTATCGGCAACGGAGGTCGGCGATGATGGATGACCTGCCCTACGACGGCTGGCCGGACTTTTGGGAGGAGCACGGGACGTATCCCGAGTCGGCGGACCCGGTGACTATCCGGGTCGGTATCTACCGGCCGAACGGTGATCCTGATGCGGGCTCCATCGCCCTGTGTACCTCCGGTGGGCGGCCGATACTGATCGATGAACACGCGGCTCGCGAGCTTGCCGGACTGCTCGACTGGAGCGTCAAGGCCCACCGTGACGACGTTCGGCGGCTGCGGAAATGGCGACAAGCCGCAGCTAGGGAGCTGGTCGACGCCGCCGTACTCAGCCGTGACGAGTTCGATCAGATGAAGGCGGCCGTCGAAAAGGACGGCAACGTTGAAGCCATCGCGGACATCCTGTCCGCGTGCGCACCGGACAGCTGGCACACCGATGCGGGTGCGCAGTCGTCAGCCGAGTCTTAGGAGCCCTTATGTATTGCCTGCACTGCGCCTGGCATGCCGAGACGACCAACCTGCACGGGGCTGACGCCCACTACCCGGACGATCGCGTCGCCCTGCGGGTCGGCATCCTGACCACCGAAACCGCCCGCGAGCCAGTCATCGCGCTCGCGTCCGACACCGACACCGACACCGACCCGATCGCGATCTCCACTGACATCGCCACCCGCATGGTCGAGGGGCTGCAACGCTGCATCACCCGCCACGAGGAACTGGCCAGGGAACGCGACGCCAAGCACCAAGAAACCGCACGCCGCCTGGTTGATGCCGCAGTGCTGCCGCATCGGCAGTGGCGCGAGGTTCTCGACGGCATCACCAGCGACAACGCCGATCACCGCCGCGCCGCCGTGGCTGCCCTCAAGGCCGCAGCACCTCCGCGATGGCTCGGCGACAACCCGACCGACTAACCGGCATGAACCACTCGAGGAAGCGCCGATCGTGGGCACGGACGACCACGAAATCACGGTGACCGACTGGACGGCCACCGAGATCCGAGCACTGCGACAGGCGCGGCGCATGAGCGTGCGCGAGTTCGCCGCCCACCTCGGCGTCAGTGATCGCGCCATCTCCAACTGGGAGAACACCACCAAGCCAGTACAGCCACGGAGTGTGAGCCAAGCACTGCTCGATACCTCGTTACATCATGCCGATGCCCTCGTCCGCGACCGCTTCGTGCGCTACGTCGCCGCCATCAGTGGCGACCAACAGACCGGGGACCCGATATGAGTCGGAAGCGAACCGAGCGGGAGAGAGAACGGCAGCGTGAGTTCGGGCGTCGGATACAGCGGTTGCGGGAAGAACAAGGACTCACCCAGGGCGACGTGACGCGCATGAGTGGCATGGACCGCTCCTTTATCAGCAACCTGGAAACCGGCGTCTACTCCATAGCGTCAGCACGACTGCCTGATCTCGCTACCGGGCTGCGGATCGACCTGGTTGACGTGTTCGAAGAAGAACACGGCGTCCGCAACAAGGACGAGGTGGCCTCAGCGCCTCGGTACATGGAGCTGGTCGACTTCATCAGCAAGGAAATCGCGAGCGGGCTGCTGCGGCCGGGCGACTTCCTCCCTCGCGAGGTCGCGTTATGCCAGTGCTACGGATACAGCAGCTTCGCCATCCGAAAAGCACTCGCCATCCTCCGGGGTCGCGGCCTGATCCGTAGCTGGGGCGAAAAGCACTTTGTCGCCTCCCCCGATGATCTCAAGCCCATCGAACTCGGTGACGGCGACCGGATCGTGGTGCGGATGCCGACCCCTACCGAGATGTTCCACTACGCGATCCCCGAAGGCGTCCCGATACTCATCTGCCGCCGCAGCGGCACGACAACACCGGACGAGATCTACCAAGCCGACCGGTTCTATCTCCAGATTGGCCGAACCGCGCACGAACGCGCCGATGCCCACGCGGATATATGGGCTACCGAGCCCGAGTAGTAGCGGCACGCTGCTGTGGGTCGGTAGTACGTGTCAGATTCGGGTAGCGTCAACAACATGGAGGTCAAGGCGACCGAGCTAATGGCAGAGTCGGAGCGGATAGCGGAGCAATTCGTTGCCCCGCTCGGTCGACGCTGGGCACACGTCCGGTCGGTCGCTCGCGCCGCTGAGACGCTGAGCGTCACGGTCGATGAGGAGGAAAGGCCGTTTCTGGTGGCGGCGGCCTGGCTGCATGACATCGGTTACGCGCCCGAATTGGCGACAACACGGTTTCACCCGCTTGACGGTGCTCGTTACCTCGATAACGAGGGTTGGCCGGACCGTGTAGTCAACCTCGTCGCGCATCACTCCGGCGCTCGTTTCGAGGCTGCCGAACGTGGTCTGGATGCGGAGCTATCGGCGTTCTCGCTTGAAGACAGCCCAGTGATGGACGCATTGCTTATGGCAGACCTGACAACGGGACCTGACGGCTCCAAGCTGCGCTACCGCGAGCGAATCGCCGAGATTCTGAACCGCTACCCGGTTGATCACCCGGTACACCAAGCGTGGCTTAAAGCCGCTGATCCACTCGAAGTATCGATTGAGCGCGTCAAGCAACGCCTCAAGGACGGGTTGCTATCCGAGGAAGGGCTCTGACCGTTCCGCCAGGTAGTGATCAATTCGCAACCGCATCGACGGATGGATGTTCAGGTTGTCCAGTTCGTTCGTTGGTACCCAGCGGACTTCCTTGCTCTCGGTCCCGTCCTCGCGTGCGGCTCCCCCGACTTGGCGGGCCTTGAAGCAGATGGAGAACTGCTGGCGTACCTCGCCGTCGTCGTACTTCATGACGTGATTCGGATCGGTGTACAGGCCCACCAGTCCCGTGATCTCGACCTTGACGCCGGTCTCTTCGAGCACTTCGCGCACGGCGGTGTCGGTGATGCGTTCCCCTGCGTCATGACCTCCACCGGGTAGCGCCCACTTGTCGTTGTCGATCTTGTGGATGAGCAGCAGGCGGCCTGCGTCATCGCGCACGCCTACGGTCACGGATGGAACGACGCTGTTCGCCTTCGGGGCGTCCGGGTCGTTGAAGTAGTCAATGCGCGCCATGCTCGCACCTCACTTAGCGGTCTCCAGGGGCTTTCCGGCCTCCCATGTGCGGTCAAAGCTCGTCTGGTAGTGGTCGAACATCCGACCACCGGGTACGCGCTGTAGGTGCATCACTGGATTGAACGGTGCGCCCGAGCCGTACACGTGCGGATTGACCAACATGGTTGTGTCGCTGCGATAGATCGAGTTGTACAAGATCGTGTCATGTAGCCGAACCTCGATGCCTGGTGTACCGACTACCTTCGCGATGTAGCTCAAGGTGATGCGGATACGGCCGGACAACCCGTCTACGCCGATGCCTTCCTCCTCGCTGCGGCGCTTCACCTCGCCTGAATCCGGATCACCGAACAGCAACCGTACCCGGACACCGTTGCTCGCTTTCTCCGCGAGTACATCGGTGAAGTCCGGTCGGTTGTCGACCAAGAACAGTCCTGAGTAGACCAAGATGTCTATCGAGTCCGTGGCGTCGTCGACGATCCGTTGCCACATGTCGTGTGGCACTGCTCCGCGATGCGGGTAGAGCTGTACGAACTCGGCGTCCGACGCACCTTGCACGCGAGCATCGCTCGACAGTGACGGCCACAGGTACGTCTCGTCCTGCTCCAGAAGCGCAGCAGCTTTCCACCGATGGCTACGGTGTGGCGTGCGCTCCGTGCTGATCCAGCGCTCCACCGTCTTGCGATCCACGCCGACGTGCGACGCCATGGCATCGATGGTCAGCCCGGCTGCCGAGATGCAGCCGCGTAGGCGCTCGTTTGGCATGATGACACCGCCAGCACACGATAGGACGTTTTACGTAGTGTAGGACGTCCCGAAACGTCCTTGCAAGCCGTGATGTGTCCCCCTGGCCTCGCGGTTTCCTTAAGGCGTCCCGATGAACGGGGCCTTGGAGATCAACGAGATGCCTGGGAGGGCAGTTCGGATGAAGTTGCTGATTGATACGGCTGGTGTTCAGTTCACGGTTGGTCGTGAGGGGCAGCCGAAGAATGATCAGAACGGTGTGCAGCGGGTCGAGCGCAACACCAACGTTCCTATGTGGTCTGTGCAGCTGGTTGCCGTGGACAACGGCGGGGCTGAGGTGATCAACGTGACGGTGACGGCTGCTCAGCCGCCGAAGGTCACGGTGGGTTCCCTTGTCACCCCGACTGAGTTGCAGGCGATTCCCTGGGCACAGAACGGCCGCAACGGCGTTGCCTACCGCGCTACCGACATCAAGCCGCACACGGCGTCGAAGTCGAGTTCGACGGCCTCCGCGTCCTGACCTGCCGGATTGGAGTCGTTGTGTCGTATGACAGCGAGGAATACCGGTACTGGCGATCGGAAGAGCAGATCGCGTTGGATTTGATGCGGGTGACGCTGGCTGTCCGTACGGATATCCGGCATCGCTGCCCTCGATTTGATGAGGACAGTATGAATCGTTGCATGGCGATGAGTGACGCCTGCAGCGTTCTGATGGCGTATGTCAGTTACGCGGCTGCTCGACGTGAACTTGCGAGCAGGGACATGACCGTCAACGACCTGTTGGCAATGGTCAACGGTTCATAAGTAATCGAGAGGCACAGGAGCCGGGCTGGATTGCTTGGCGGCTCCCTAGTCCGGCCCTGTGCCCCTCCTTCTTCTTCAACTCTGCCTGGGAGGGCAAAGAGTCATGGCTAAGTCTACTCGTGGCGCGCGTACCCGTCGTGGTGGTCGCGTCGATGTGATGCAGGTGTGGGAGACACCGAAACAGTCCTGGCCTGCCGCGATTACCGGAATGTTGATCCGTTGGCGGGTCGAACTCGTCCTGACGATCGCGCTGGTCGTGTATCTGGTGTGGTTGCCGACCGGCGACCGTTGGTTGCTCACCCTGGCGGTGGTCGGCCCGATCGCGCTGGTGATGGCGGTGCCGTGGTCGCGCCGGTTCGTGGTGGCGCGCTTCTGGTGTGTCGTGGATCGGCACCGGCTCCGCACGTGTCTGCGGAACGCCAAGATTCGCACGATGAACCTGGACGGCGCGTTGCCGTTCATGCTGTGGGCACGCCCCACCAAGACCGGGGAACGGGTCTGGCTCTGGACCCGCGCCGGTTCATCGGCTGACGAGCTGGAATCGGTGCTGGGCTACATCGCCCCAGCCTGCTACGCCCGGGAAGCTCGGCTGCATCGAGCGCATCGCCTGTCCACCCTCGTCGCGGTGGACGTCGTGCGGCGTAACCCGCTGACGAAACAGAAATCGATCGATTCGCCGCTGACCGCGTTCACCGGCTCCATCGACACCACCTCGGCAGTGGAGGGCTCGGAGCCGATCACGTCGGCCACCGTCACCCCGCTACCGGTGCGCACTGAACCCGCTAACACGGGCGTGCGGAGCAAGAAATCCGCTACCGCTTCCGCTGCTGGTGAGTCGCGGCCTGCGGTGATGGTCGGAGGGGAGGACGTCAGTGACTACATCGACTAACGCCGTCGTGTTCCTGGATTGCCCGCACTGTGCGGGCGTCGGTCGAAACCACACCGGCTACCGCACCTGTCCCGACTGTTGGGGCACTGGATGCCTGATCACCACTGGTGATCTCCCGATGGAGGTGCACTAATCATGTTGCTGCGCAAGAAACATCGGCGCGACACGGTGCCCGTCGCCGGATTGTCGATCTACGAACCCGTTCACCTTGGCATCTACGAGGACGGCTACCGCGCCGACATCGAACTGATCTATCGCAACATCCTGCTGGCCGGGGAACCCGGCGCGGGCAAGTCCGTCGCGCTGAACAACATCGTCGCCCACGGGGCACTGTCCTCGGATGTCTCGTTGTGGCTGCTCGACGGCAAACAGGTCGAACTCGGCCTGTGGCGTGAAGTCGCGGACGTGTTCGTCGGACCCGACATCGACCACGCCCTGACCGTGTTGGAACACCTGCAATCCGAAATGGACCGCCGCTACGGCGAACTGGAGCGGGTACGGCGTCGCAAGATCGCCGCCACCGATCCCATCGACGTGATCATGCTCGTCATCGATGAGTTGGCGCTGTTCTCCGTGACGATGGGCAGCAAGGACCAGCAAGAGCACTTCGTCAGGCTGCTGCGGGATCTCGTTGCTCGGGGCCGTGCGGCCGGTGTCATCGTCGTCGCCGCGACTCAGCGACCCTCGGCCGACATCATCCCGACCTCGCTGCGGGACCTGTTCGGCTACCGGCTCGCGTTCCGCTGCACCACCGACAGCTCGTCGGACATCATCCTCGGCCGGGGCTGGTCCACCCTTGGCTACAACGCGGCCACCATCGGCCCGACCGAACGCGGCCTCGGTTACCTCCTCGCCGAAGGGGACACGCCGCGTCGCATGAAATCCGCCTACCTCACCGATGCGCACATTTACGCGCTGGTCGAGCACGCCCACGACATCCGCACAAAGCGTGCCGCATAACGCCAATTCCTGAACCCATTCTCGATTCTCACTGCGGGAGAGGACTGTCTCATGAACGGCGTCAAACGCACCGGCGGCAAGCTCGTCGGCCTCGCCCTCGTCGTCCTGGTGCTGCTGATCATCATCAACGCACCCAGCAATTCCGCCTACGCCATCGCTGCCGCATGGCAATGGTTCAACGGCGTCGCTAATTCCCTCGGCAATTTCATTCACCAACTCACCACCTGACGATTCTTGGAAGGAATACCGCTCATGTTGACCGTGACACCGCCACTGGCGCTGACCAGTGATCACGTGTGGGTGCTCGTCAGCTCCCCCACGGGTGCCGTCGACGCCGCCCGGATCGCACACGCGCCCGGCACCGATCGGTTCATCGCCCTGCCATGCCAGGCGTTCAACACGACCGGGCTGTTCCCGGCCTTCCTCGCCGACGGCGAACCCGTGCCCGGATTCCGGTGGGCCACCGTCGCTGACATCGACGCGCACGCCCACCTGTTCACCGTAGAGGAATACCGGTAAGTGACTGTCTCGACACCAACACTCACCCCCAGCGCACCGCCGCGTGTGCTGGGGCTGGGTGCTGCTGCCGAGCCACCCCGTCAGACACGCTCTCGCGCTGCTGGTGGGGCCCCCGTGGATGCGTCCCTCGTTGAACGCGCTCGTCGCCCCGGCTACTCGATGTGGCTCGCCCACGTCGCCCCCGCTGCCGCCTGCTCACGTCCCGTCCGGCTGCGCCTCGATGCTGAGTGGCACTCAACCGATGGCCGCTCGTCCGAACTGCACCGCGTCTCCAACGAGATGCCGGATGGGCTGTTCTACGTCGCCTGCAAGAACCGACGCGCCACCGTCTGCCCAGCCTGCGCCGAAACCTACCGCCAAGACACGTATCACCTCGTCAAAGCCGGTCTGCTCGGCGGCAAGGGCGTACCCGACACCGTGACCGAACATCCGTGCTTCTTCGTCACCCTCACCGCACCCACCTTCGGCCCCGTCCACTCCCGCAACGTCGGCAGCAACGGCCGCGTGAAGCCCTGTCGCGTGCGACGGCGGCTCGAGGCGTGCGAACACCAACGGGTGTTGTCCTGCTGGCACCGCCACGACGCCGACGACACCCGACTCGGGGAGCCGCTGTGCCGCGACTGCTACGACTACCAACACCAGGCCGTCTGGAACCTGCACGCCGCCGAGCTCTGGCGGCGCACCACCATCGCCCTCAACCGCTCGTTGAAAGCCGCGGCCAAAACTCGCGGGGTCCGGGTGCGGCTGTCCTACGCCAAGGTGGCCGAATACCAGCGGCGCGGGGTCGTGCACTTCCACGCGCTCATCCGGCTCGACGGCTACGATACAAACAGCCCGGAAAGCATCATCACGCCGGATGCCGCGATCACCCCGGAACTCCTGCGGGCCTACATCGAAGACGCCGCTCGCTCGACATCGTTCACCACGCGGCCACACCCACACAACCGGCAGGGCTGGAACATCGCCTGGGGCGAACAGCTCGACATCCGCCCCGTCCACCTACGGCCCGCCGACGTCAACGACGCCGGAACCCTGACCACCGACGCCGTGGCCGGCTACCTCGCCAAGTACGCCACCAAAGCCACCGAAGAAGCCGGCCACACCTCCCGGCGGCTCTCAGAGATCGACATCATCCGGCTCACCGAACAGCAGGACACGCACCAAACGAGGCAGCTCCAGGCGTGCTGGAGCCTCGGCCGTCGCCCCTTCTACATCACCAAGGTTCGTGACCGTGAGGAATGGGATTCGACGTGGGGCAAGCTCTGCAAGTGGGCGCACATGCTCGGCTTCGGCGGGCACTTTTCGACTAAATCCCGTCGCTACTCGACCACCCTCGGTGCCCTCCGCGCCGTCCGACGCGCCTACCAACGCGGCGAGCAACCCGAGTTTCCGGCGCAGCAACCGGCACGGGATGACGATCAGGACGGCGACGACGCCGCCGTGACCCTCATCTGGTCCTTCGACGGCGCGGGCTGGCTCACCACCGGAGACGCCGCCCTCGCCAACACCAGCGCCGCCATGGCACGCGAGCGACGACAGACCGCCCGCGAAGAGATCGAACACCAACTCGCGTCCTGACTAGGAAGGAGATCACCAGTGGAACCCGTACTACTCCGCGTAGAAGAAGCCGCCCGTCTGCTGGGCATTGGCCGCACGCGCGTCTACGACTTGATTCGGCTGGAACAGCTCCAGTCGGTCAAGGTGTTCGGCGCTCGGCGCATCCCACGAGTTGCTATTGATGACTATGTCCGGTCGTTGACGGAAGGAGCAGCGTAATGGCTGGTCGCGCTGCTAACGGCATGGGCACCATCGTTCAGCGCAAGGACGGCCGCTACCAATGTGCCATATATGTACTGACGGCCGCCGGTACCCGTGAACGCAAGTACGTTTACGGCAAGACGTGGGATGAGGCGAACGACAAACGGATTGAACTACTGAACAACAACCGCAAGGGCGTTCCGTCGATCGCGTCGAGCATGAAGCTCGGCGAGTACCTCGACTACTGGTTGGAAAACGTCGTGCAGGTTGAACGCGGTGAGTCCACTTACTCCGGTTATGAGGTCGTCATCCGGCGCTTCCTGAAACCGCACCTTGGTAACCGCAAACTCAACAGACTGACGCCCGCTCATGTTCGGACGATGCTGGGCAAACTACGCAAACAGAAGACTATTCACGGCAAGCCCTTGTCTGCGCGCTACATCCAGAACATCTTCGAAGTTCTTCGATCTGCCCTGGGAAATGCCGTCCGCGAAGAACTGATCGGTCGTAATGTCGCCAAGCTGGTGCAGGCACCGTCACGGGATCACTTCGAGGTCGACCCGATGTCGGACGTGGACGCGCGTCGCTTCATCAGATACATCGCCAACCACTGGCTACACGCACTCTGGCTGATCCTCATAACAACCGGTCTACGCAAAGGTGAGGTGCTGGGTCTCGCGTGGTCGGACATCAACATGACGACCGGAGAGTTCCGTGTGCGTCGAACCGTACAACGCGTTCGGGGCAAACTGATCTTTGGAAAGCCCAAGACCAAGCGGTCACGGCGAGTGCTGTACCTAGCACCGGTTTGTCTTGCTGCCTTGAAGGTGCATCGTGAGAAGACTGCTGAGCGCATGAACGGTCGGTGGAACCCAGCTCCCGGCCAACCAGATGATCTTATCTTCATTACCCGTACTGGTCGTGTCATTGAGCCACGGAACGTGAACACCATGCTTGATCGAGTGCTGAACAATGCCAAGATCGACCGGAACCGTGTTCATGACCTACGCCACACGTGTGCCACACTCCTGCAAGTGAGCGGAGTTGCATTTGATGCATCATTCGGCAGGACCTGTGAACGTCGTCTACCTGGGCTTCGAGGTGCGCGAATGGTCGGTGATGATCGGGCTGTGAGGCTGGGACACGCCGTTTGACCTGCGTGGGAGCACCGC
>WHTY01000149.1 GCA_009377475.1 Actinophytocola sp. | reverse complement strand
TCAGACTTCGTGCGCGCCCGGCCTCCCGTCCTCGACGACGAACGACGCGAGGGTGTAAGCCGGTGCGTCCGGCCGGCTCACGGTAGTGACCATCTGCAAGTCGCTTCGCCAGTGCTGCTGGTCGACGGTGCACCGCACATAACCGCGGCGGTCACCATCGAAGAACTTGATGTGCGGGTTGAACTTGATCATTGGGCCGTAGTAGGGGCCGTAAACCTCGCGGTCGCCGTTGCTCGAGATCGATGTCCCGACGAACTCGGTTGCCACGGTCGCTGAGTCCGGGTCGGTGAAGTCCGTGTTGATGTCGTTGACGAACGTGGAATGCCAGTCGCCGGTGATGACGACCGGGTTGCGGACACCGGCTTGCACGATGTGGTCGATGATCCGCTGGCGTGCGGCGGGATAACCGTCCCAGGCGTCGTTCCAGACGGTGTCGCCTTCGTCGCCGTCGTGATCGAGCCGGGCCATCAGGACCTGGTTCGCGAGGACGTTCCAGCGCGCGGTGGACACGGAAAGCCCGTCGAGGAGCCAGCGTTCCTGCGCGGACCCGGTCATCGTCACGCTGGGGTCGTAGGCCGCGTCGCACTCGTCGGCTTCGCCCCACCCACATGGCGGCACGCTGCGGTACTGCCTGGTATCGAGCACGTCGAACTGCGCCAGGTCGCCGTATGCGAGGCGCCGGTACAGCAGTATGTCGCCGTCGCGGGGCATCGAGCTGCGACGCAACGGCAAGTGCTCGTAGAACGCCTGGTATGCGGCCGCACGCCGGGCGGTGATGTCGGCGCCGCTGTAGCCCTGGACTGTTCCGGCGTAGTCGTTGTCCACCTCGTGGTCGTCCCAGGTGACCAGCCATGGGAACCTCGCGTGCGCTTGCTGCAGGTTCTGGTCGCTCTTGTAGAGGCCGTACTGGATCCGGTAGCGGTCGAGTGTCGTGGTGTCGGTGCGGAACTGGTCGGGCACCGGCACGTTGCGGAATCCGCCATGTTCGTTGATGCCGTACTCGTAGAGGTAGTCCCCGAGGTGCACCACGAGGTCAAGGTCGTCCATCGCGAGGTGGCGGTAGGGCGCATAGTAGCCGTCGTCCCACCGCTGGCAGGAAGCGAACGCGAAGCTCATCGCATCGAGGTGTGCGCCGGGTGGCGGGGCGGTCTTCGTCCGGCCGATGTCGCTGGCGTCGTCGCGGTAGCGGAACGCGTAGAAGTACTCGCGTCCCGGTTCGAGGCCGGAGAGTTCCACGTGCACCGAATGTGCCAGTTCCGGCAACGCCACCGCGGTGCCCGCATGGATCACACGGCGCATGCGGTCGTCGGTGGCGACCTGCCACTGCACCGGCACGCGTTTGGCCGGCATCCCGCCGTCCGGCGCGAGGGGCTCGGGGGCGAGCCGTGTCCACAGCACCGCCCCGTCAGGCGCCGGGTCCCCTGAGGCAACACCCAAGGTGAAGGGATACCCGCCTGACCGTGGCCGTACCGCCGCGATGGCGCGGTCCGCCGGCACCTGGCCCAGTGCTGCCAGCCCGGCCACACCCGCTACCGCGGCCAGAAATCGACGACGTTCCACGCCGTTGTCGCTGTCGTTCCGTGCAGACATTGACCGCTAACCTCCAGCTGGCACGACCGTGAAGGGAGTTTGGGCGAGGATCTCGTAGCCGTCCTCGGCGAACAGGTAGGCGACGTAGTCGCGGGGCTCGGGTGGCCACGAGGCAGTGCCCTCCCCGGGCGTTTCGGCGGAGAACGTCAGGGTCCCGTCGATGACCGGTTCACTGGGAGTCTGGCCGCCGCCGACGTACTGCCAGAATCGGGAGCCGACCCGGCCGGGTTGCTCACCGACGGCGTAGATGCCCACCCAGTCGGTGGCGTTTCCTGGCGCGTTGGTCCATGTCGCGGTGATCGGGTCGCCGGACACGTAGGTGCCGGCGTCGAGCTCGAGCGTTGACTGCTCCGAAGGTGCGCGCACCCGGAAGGAAGTCGTCGCGAGGACCTTCCTTTGGTCGCGCAGACTCACGACGTAGTCACCCGGCTCGAGCGGCCACCTGCACCCGGATGCGTTGTCGTCGAACACGACCTGACCTGCCGCCCGCCATACGCCGTTCGCGTCTCGCGTGAGTGCCTGGCAGACGGGCGCGCCCTGCCCTGCCTTGGTGACGACGACTCGGGTGCCCGAGCGGCCGCCGACGAAGTCGACGACGATCTGCTCGCCGGGATCGTAAACCGCGGCGTCGGTGAGGACAGCGGGATCCAGTGCGGCGACCGGCTTCGGGGTCACCGCGAACTCCGACACGACCGCCCGGTGGTCCGATGGCCACGGCGCGACGACGATGTCGCTGATCGGGTGGGCTTCGCCGACGACCGCACTGTCCACAGTGGTTGACGGGCCCGCGGCGTAGACGAAGTCGATACGGTCGTGAACCTCGTCGTCGGTCACCACCGGGGGCGGGTAACCGGGCGTCCAGGTGTAGCCAAGCTTGGCGACCTCGTCGGGGTGGATCTCCCGGAACGAGTCACGGAACCCCAGCTCGGCCAGCCGTATCGACACCGGCCACGCGAACTCGGTCCGGAACGGCTCGTCTGAGGCGTCGGCCGCCGCCTGCGTCCAGTCAAGGTGGCTGGGGACATTGAAGTCACCCACCAAGAACACCGGCACGTCATCGGCGGCCAACTCGGGCAGCAGCTCCAGGTGGGCGGCGAGCTCGTCAAGATGATACTGCTCATTGGCCAGCACCTCATCGGCCGTGGCGCCGTCACGCAGGTCGTACGGTCCGTAGGGGTAGGCCCTGAGGTGCACGTCGGACACCGCAACGGCGTGCGCCGGGTCGACGAGCGCATAGGCGAAATCCTCGGCGCCGCGCACGAGCGGGTACCGGCTGATGATCTGCTGATGCCTGCCGACCTCTTTCAGGTGATACCAGCCCAGCTCGTTGGCGAGCCGGTCCAGGTTGCCTGCGGCCTCCTGGAGGCCGACGATGTCGGTGCCTGCGACCTCGATCGCGTTGACGACCTGGTTGAAGTCAACCTGCTCACCGCCGACCCAGATGTTGAACGTCATCACGCGGACGGTGGTGGGTTCCTCGGCGGTCGCGGTCACGCTCGGGACACCTACGGCCGCCGTCACGAGGAGCAGCGCCGCTGCGATCCCCGCGAGAACGCGCGAGCAGAAGCTCCTGCTGTTCGAAGATCCCAGCTTCGTCACTGGTTCCTCCTGTGCGCTAGCGAACGGGTAGCGCCGTACCGTCCAGCCGATGAGCGGGATCGTGGCTCAGCTGGAACAGGTCGAGGATCGTCGGAAGCAGATCCACCTGCCGCGCCTCGACGCCAGGCCTCGAGCCGGCAACGATGCCAGGGCCCGCGAAGACCATCGGGATCTGCTGGATCTCCTTCTGGTGGCCGCCGTGATCCCCGGCGACACCGTACGAGGTCCGATCTCGCAGCAGCCCGACCACATCCGGCCCGTAGGGCGCTGCCATCGTGTCGACCAGCTGTCTGTGCTGTGCCCACCAGGTGCGCTCGGGCGCGCTCATGTTCCCACCCGCCCAGGCGAGCCGATAGCGAGACTGCTCGCGGTAGTAGGTGGCGATGACATCGGGCAGCGTCCGCATAACCGTTGCCGCCTGCCGAAGGGCGCCCTTGGAGGTATCGGAGAGCCAAGCCGCCATGTGGCCGTCCTGGTACAGGAAGTCGGCATTGCCGGTGTCGACCACGGGTTGGAGCGCTGGGCTTGGTGACAGGTAGGTCTCGTCGGAGTCTTGGCCGTAGTACCAGTTGAAGTTGCCGCGGCTCGCCTCGTCGATCCCATGGTGACGTACCGCCTGCTGGATCGCGTGATCGCCGGTGAGAATAACCAGGGTCTCGTCGTCGACACCGTGCGCGGTGAGCGCGCCGAGGATCTTGCCTAGCTGCGCGTCCGCGGTCTTGACGGCGAACTCGAGGTGAGCCTGGGGGTCGGTGCTGCCCGTAGGACCGGGATCGTCCGGCCCCCACATGTGTCCTGCCTTGTCGACGTCCGCCAGCGATACCAGCATGCCGCGCCAGTCCGGCTCGTTGCGCATGACGTCGATCGCCGCGTCGGCGGCCCAGACGTCGCCACCGAGGTGTGCGGGGTCGTAGCCGGGGACGAAGCGGTTGCCGTCGAGCGGATACATCCACGCCGGTGCCGTTGAGGCGGTGCCGTAGTCGAGGTTGCTGTCGGAGTCGACGTAGTAGCGTCCGCACACCGGCTCAGCGATGTAGGCGGGCACGTTCTCCCCGGTGGGGCCTCGCCAGTTGGCGGTCCCGTCACCGTCGCAGTCGAAGTTCCGCCCGCCGAAGGTGATCACGATGTCGTCGGGGTCGGCGGGCTGCCCTGCGGGGCAGGCAGCGGTGGGCTTCTGACCGATGGCGACGAACTTGCCATCGGGGAACGCGGTATCCAGGTAGTCGGCGAGTTTCGGGTAGCCACCGGCCAGCGTCAACTCACGGAACTGGTCGCACGACAGGCTACTGGTGACGAAGTACGCCCCGCGGCCTTCGCCGAGCACGTTGTCGACATCGCGGAAGACCTCGTTGGACCATCCCATGTGCTTGGGGAACAGACCGCTGGTCATGACGTTGTGGCCGGTGACGGTCTCCGCGGCCATATGGCCCACGATGGCGGCGGGGAAGGTGGCGCCCTCCGACATCAACGACCGCGCGTTGACCATGTTGAAACGTTCGACGTAGTCGGGTCGGAACGCGTCGACGACGAGGATCAGCACCCGGCCAGGACGGTCGCTTTGCACCGTCTCGGCAGCTGCTCGCATGCTCGGCGGACCCGTTGCGACCGCAACCGACGTGAGAAGCATGACGGTGAACACTGCGAGCAACGGCTTCTTCAGCATGACCGCTCCCTTGTCCGTGCCGGCCCAATCCCGTGGTGGGCGGCGGTAGCCATACCGGATCCTCCGCGTGAGGGCTGGTCAGCCGGGCTTGTAGCTCCGCTGGTGCCGACGTCGATCACTCGTCAGCGAAATGTGATCTAGATCACGGTACGTCAGTACAATTGTACACCTTTGGTGTACTAATGTCCATACTTTGATCGCTTGGATTCTAAGATCTTTTTCGACGAATCGTTCCGAGTCGGGCGAGTTGCCGGGCCTGCGATGGCGCGCCGGAAGATCTCCTCGACATCGGCCTTGCTTGGCAGGTCGTCCTCTCGCAGCACGGTCTGCATGAGCAGCCCGCAGAGCAGTGTGCCGAGCATGCGCCCGGTCGGCCGGTCGGTTAGTGCGATGAGCACATCGGACAGGGCGTTGTCCCACTCGACAGCGGCCTGTTGCAGGTGCGGACGGTGTAGCGCGAGCACATACAGGTTGTACTCGGCGAGCGTCTGCTTGCGACGCTCGCCGATCGACTCAATCGCGTAATCGGCCAGCGCGGACGCCAGGTCTTCGTCGTCATCGAGCGCGTCCGCCCAGGCCTGCAGCTGGGCGATACCTGTTTCGGCGGCGTTGTTCAGCGCGGCGGCGATCAGTTCCTCAAGGCTCGCGAAGTGGTAAGTGGTCGAGCCGAGCGGAACATCCGCCATCGCGGCGACCTTGCGATGAGTGAGTGAGTCGATACCGTGCTCGGCGATCACCGCGACGGCGGCGCGGGCGATCCGGTCCCTGCGGTCCGGGTCGTTGGGGCCGCGCTGCCTGCGCTTCGGGGGTACCGGCTGGGATGTGACCTCGGCGGTCCTACTCGGCCCTGGTTCAGGAGCGTTCACCGGCGGCACCCCGCATATCGACCTGGATTGAATGTGGACGTCAGTACACAACTGTGTGTACGATTGTACCGACATAGCCTGCAAAACAGCCACACGCGATCGAGGGCCACATGCGGGACCTGTTCATCGATGGCCGCTGGGTCGGCGCGACGGGAACGACGCCGGAGCGCGTCGTACTCAACCCGGCCAACGCCGCCGAACTGGCCACCGTCTGCGAAGCGGACGAGAAGGACGTCGACGCCGCTGTCACCGCCGCCCGCCGGGCTTTCGACGACGGCCCGTGGCGCGCCACCAGCGCGCGGGAACGCGGCGAGCTGCTGCGTGAGATCGCGCGGCTGCTGCAACGCGACAAGGAAGACATCGCGCGGACCGAAAGCCTGGACACCGGCAAGACGCTCGCCGAGGGGCGGGTGGACGTCGACGACGTGACCGCGGTTTTCCGCTACTACGCCAACCTCGCCGGCAACGACGCGGGCCGCGTCGTGGACACCGGAAACGCCGACGTGCTCAGCCGCGTCGTCTACGAGCCGGTCGGCGTGTGCGCGCTGATCGCGCCGTGGAACTACCCGCTGCTGCAGATGTCGTGGAAGCTGGCGCCTGCGCTGGCGGCGGGCAACACGATGGTGCTCAAGCCGAGCGAGGTCACGCCGCTGTCCACCGTCGCGCTGGTGCGGCTGCTGGCGGAGGCAGGCGTGCCTGCCGGTGTGATCAACCTGGTCCTCGGTGGCGGCAAGAATGTGGGCGAGCCGCTGGTGGAGCATCCGGACGTGGACCTGGTGTCGTTCACGGGTGGGCTGACAACCGGCAAGCGGATCATGGCGATGGCCGCGGACGGGGTGAAGCGGGTGGCGCTGGAGCTGGGCGGGAAGAACCCGAACGTGGTGTTCGCCGACGCCGACTTCGACACCGCCGTCGACTACGCGCTCGCGGCCGGGTTCACGCATTCGGGCCAGGTGTGTTCGGCGGGGTCGCGGCTGATCGTCGAGTCGGACCTGCACGATGAGTTCGTCGCCGAGCTGGCGCGGCGTGCGGACGCGATCCGCCTCGGCGACGGCCTCGACGAGGCCACCGAGTGCGGTCCGTTGTCGTCGGCCGAGCACCGCGACAAGGTGGAGCGCTACATCGCGCAGGCGCTAGAGGATGGCGCGCGGCTGGTCGCGGGTGGCGGCAGGCCGGAAGAGCCGGAGCTGCAAGCCGGTTTCTTCCTGCGGCCGACGGTGTTCGCGGACTGTCACCGGGAGATGCGGATTGTGCGGGAGGAGGTCTTCGGTCCGGTGGTGACGGTGGAGCGCTTCGATACCGAGGCGGAGGCGATCCGGCTGGCCAACGACACCGAGTACGGGCTGGCCGGGGCGGTGTGGACCTCGGATGCCTCCCGTGCGCAGCGGGTCGCGGGTGCGCTGCGGCATGGGACGGTCTGGATCAACGACTTCCACCCGTATCTGCCGCAGGCGGAGTGGGGTGGCTTCGGCAAGTCCGGCATCGGCCGCGAGCTGGGCCCGTCCGGGTTGGACGAGTACCGGGAGGCCAAGCACATTTACCAGAACATCCGCCCGGTGCCGATGCGCTGGTTCGCCGGTCCAACGGAGGGCACTGCGGGAGGCGCGGCATGAGGACTGCTCGCAGGTCCGAATCATCGGACTCAAGCGACCACTATGACTACGTGATCGTCGGTGGGGGTTCGGCGGGTTGTGTGCTGGCCAACCGGCTCTCCGCCGACCCGAACACCAGCGTGCTGGTGCTGGAAGCGGGTAGGTCGGACTGGATCTGGGACCCGTTCATTCATATGCCCGCCGCGCTGACCCTGATCATCGGCAACCCGCTCTACGACTGGCGCTATGAGTCGGAGCCGGAGCCGTACATGGGCGGGCGGCGCGTCTACCACGGCCGGGGCAAGGTGCTGGGCGGGTCGAGTTCCATCAATGGGATGATCTTCCAGCGCGGCAACCTGCTCGATCTGGAGCGGTGGGCCTCCGATCCCGGCATGAAGCACTGGGACTACGCGCACTGCCTGCCGTATTTCAAGCGGATGGAGACCTGCACCGCGGGCGGCGGTGAGTGGCGTGGCGAGGACGGTCCGCTGATCCTGGAGCGCGGTCCGGCGGAGAATCCGCTGTTCGGGGCGTTCCTGTCGGCGGCGCGGCAGGCCGGTCACCCGCTGACCTGCGACGTCAACGGCTACCGGCAGGAGGGCTTCGCCCGCTTCGACCGCACCATCAACCACGGCCGCCGCTGGTCGGCGGCCCGCGCCTACTACCACCCGGTCAAGCGGCGCCGCAACCTCACGCTGCGCACGCTGGCGCACGTCAACCACGTGGTGTTCGAGGGCACCCGCGCGGTCGGCGTGACCTACCGCCGGGGTGGGGTGACCCGCACCGTGCGCGCCGGGGAGGTGATCCTCTCCGGTGGCGCGGTCAACACCCCGCAGCTGCTGCAGCTGTCCGGTGTGGGCAACCCCGGCGAGCTGCGTGAGCTGGGCATCGACGTCGTCAGCGGGCTGCGCGGCGTCGGCGAGAACCTGCAGGACCACCTCGAGGTCTACGTGCAGCACGCCTGCACCCAGCCGATCTCGTTCAATCCGGCGCTCAAGCTGCGCCACCGGCCGAGGATCGGGTTGCAGTGGCTGTTCGGCCACTCCGGGCCGGCGGCGACCAACCACTTCGAGGCGGGCGGGTTCGTGCGCGGCAACGACGACGTGGACTACCCCAACCTGATGTTTCACTTCCTGCCGATCGCGGTGCGCTACGACGGCACCCCGGTCGACGCCGAGCACGGCTACCAGGTCCACATCGGACCCATGTACTCCGACGTGCGCGGCAGCGTGAAGATCACATCCACCGACCCGAAGCAGCACCCGGCGCTGCGGTTCAACTACCTCTCGACGCCCAACGACCGCAAGGAGTGGATCGAGGCGGTCCAGGTCGCCCGCGAGATCCTCTCCCAGCCCGCGTTCAGCGAGTTCGACGGCGGGGAGCTCTCCCCAGGGCCCGCCGTGCGAAGCGATGCCGAGATCCTCGACTGGGTCGCCCGCGACGCCGAGACCGCCTACCACCCGTCCTGCTCGGCAAAGATGGGCGTGGACGAGATGTCGGTCGTCGACCCGGATTCGATGCGGGTGCACGGCGTCGAGGGGTTGCGGGTCGTCGACGCCTCCGCCATGCCCTACCTGACCAACGGCAACATCTACGCCCCCGTGATCATGCTCGCCGAAAAAGCCGCCGACCTCATCAAGGGCAACACCCCACTACCGCCGTTGGACGTCGACTACTACCGCCACCGCGACCAGCAGGGGTGACATCGTGGCTTCCAGCGCAACGACCACCGATCAGGCAGCGACCACCGAGCAACGGGCATCCGGTGACGACGTCATCGTGGTACGAGGTCTCTGGAAGGTGTTCGGGCCGAAGGCAGACGCCGTCGTCGCCTCGCCAGAGCTCGGCGCGTTGAGCGGGCGGGAGCTGCTCGCCAGGACCGGCTGCACCGCCGCGGTCCGGGCGCTCGAGTTCAGCGTGCGACCTGGCGAGGTGTTCGTGGTCATGGGGCTCTCCGGCTCCGGGAAGTCCACTTTGGTGCGATGCCTCACGCGGCTGATCGAGCCGACCGCCGGTGAGCTGATCTTCGAAGGGCAGGACCTCGGCGCCGCCGACGCCAAGCAGCTGCGGGACCTGCGCCGCAACAAATTCTCCATGGTGTTCCAGCACTTTGGTCTGCTCCCGCACCGGCGGGTGATCGACAACGTCGCCTACGGCCTGGAGATCAAAGGTGTGAGCAAGGCGCAGCGCACCACGCGGGCGCAGGAGGTCATCGAGCTCGTCGGCCTCGGCGGTAACGAGCGTTCCTACCCCGATCAGCTCTCCGGCGGCATGCAGCAGCGAGTCGGCCTTGCCCGCGCGCTCGCAGGCGACCCTGACGTGCTGTTCTTCGACGAGCCGTTCTCCGCGCTCGACCCGCTGATCCGCCGCGACATGCAGAACGAGGTCATCCGGCTGCATCACGAGGTCGGCAAGACGATGGTGTTCATTACCCACGACCTGTCCGAGGCGCTCAAGCTCGGCGACCGCATCCTGATCATGCGGGACGGGAAAATGGTTCAGCTCGGCGCGGGCGACGAGCTCGTCGGCGCCCCGGCCGACGACTACGTACGTGACTTCGTCCGGGACGTCTCACGGGCGCACGTGCTCACACTCCGCTGGATCATGCGCGAGCCACGGCCCGACGACGAGCTTGACGGTCCCGAGCTGGCCCCTGACGTCGTCATTCAGGAGGCGACCAGGGCGGTGCTGGCCGCCGAGAAGCCGGTGAAGGTGGTCGAGAACGGAAAGCTGCTCGGCGTCGTCGGCGACGAGGAGATCCTGGCCATCATCGCCGACCAGGAAGGCCAGGAAGGCGCCGTGCCATGACCACCGTCGCCGTCG
>WHTY01000075.1 GCA_009377475.1 Actinophytocola sp. | reverse complement strand
TCACGACCGCTAATCAGCGATCACGGAGGCTATCCCGCCAGCGCGAAGCCTTGGCGCCACGGGCGGTTCTCGCTGGTATCCGCCCACCTCCGCCCGCACCCAGCCACAACAGGCGCGTTCGACACCAGCCACCTAGCGCCGTGTCCCCCGCCCAGAGCGCTGTGTCCCCCGTTCCGGACGCCGTGTCCCCCGCCCAGAGCGCCGTGTTCCCCGTTCCCGACGGTGTGTGGCGCACTTCGGCTCCGTCGCGGGCGTATCGACGTCCGCGACGGAGCGGGGCCGCTCACTTGTCGGCGTATTGCTGGTTGTCGGCGAAGTTGAACGCGGTCTTCAGGTCGCTGACCTCGCGGACCCAGATGCCATCGGGCACCGGGCCGGGGTCGGGCGGGACGAGCGCCATGGTGAAGCCCATCCGCACGGCCTCGTTCAGTCGTCGTCCGACGGCGGACACCCGCCTGATTTCCCCGGTGAGTCCGACCTCGCCGATCGCGACCATCGCGGGGGACATCGGCCGCGCCAGTTTCGACGACCCCATGGCGAGCGCGATCGCGAGGTCGGCGGCGGGTTCGGACACCTTGATGCCGCCGACCGTCGCGGCGTAGACGTCCCGGTCGGCGAAGCGGATCTGCAACCGGTTCTCCATGACGGCGAGGATCATGCTGACCCTGGCGCTGTCGAGTCCGCTCGCCGCCCGGCGCGGGATGGACGCCGTCGTGAACGACACCAGCGACTGCACCTCGGCGAGCAGTGGACGTTTACCTTCCAGCGCGACCGTGATGGCGGTCCCGGACTCCGGTTCCCGCCGGCGGTTGAGGAACAGCCCGGACGGATCTGGCACGCCGGAAATGCCGTTGTCGTGTAGTTCGAAGCAGCCGACCTCGTCCGCCGCGCCGAAGCGGTTCTTCACGCCGCGCAACATCCGCATGGTCGAGTGTTTGTCGCCCTCGAAGTGCAGCACGACATCGACCAGGTGCTCGAGCACGTGCGGGCCAGCGACCGACCCCTCCTTGGTGACGTGCCCGACGAGCAGCACCGGCAGCCCGCGCTCCTTGGCCGCTGCGACCAACGCCGCCGTCACCGCCTTGACCTGCGTGACCCCGCCCGGGACGCCCGCGGCCTTCGGCGAAGCCATCGTCTGCACGGAGTCAACGATCAACACGCCTGGGTTGACCGCGTCGATGTGGCCGAGCACGGCGGACAGGTCGCTCTCCGCCGCGAGGTACATCTGGTCGTGCACCGAGTCGGTGCGTTCGGCGCGCAGTCGCACCTGGCCGGCGGACTCCTCGCCGGTGATGTAGAGGGACGGGCCGAAGCTCCCGTCGCGGGCGGCCCAGCGGAACGCGACCTCCAACAGCAGTGTCGACTTGCCGACCCCGGGCTCGCCCGCGAGCAGCACGACGGCGCCCGGCACCAGTCCGCCGCCGAGGACACGGTCGAGTTCGGGCACGCCGGTCTGCCGCGCCCTTGCCGTTTCGACGTCGACCTCGGCGATCGGGCGCGCGGGCGACGACGGCGCGCCCGCCGCGACCTTCGCCAGCGCCGGGTTGGGCACGCCGCGCTCCTCGACGCTGCCCCACGCCTGGCACTCGGGACAGCGGCCAACCCACTTCGCGACCTCGAAGCCGCACTCGGTGCACTGGTAGTTCGCGCTCTTTTTCGCCACGGGTCCAGACGCTAACGCCCCGCACCGACAACGCGGCGGTTCCCACGCGGCTCGCCGCCGTGTTCCCCGCTCCGGACGCCGTGTTCCTCGTTCACGCCGCCGTGTTCGACGTTCGGAACGCCGCGTTAGACATTCGTGACTCCGGTCGGTGCAACTCAGCGCGAACAAGGTGAGACTCGCGGCGAATAAGGTGAGACTCGCGGCGGGGCGCGGCGGCGGGCGGCATCCGGTAGACAGGGAGGATGCGGAGTGAGGACTGGGACGAAAGGTTCGGCGCGGGCGAGTTCCTGTTCACCGCGCGGCCGAACCAGACCGTCGTCGATGAGACGACCGACCTCAAGCCGGGCACGGCGCTCGACATCGCCTGCGGCCAGGGCCGCAACGCCGTGTGGCTCGCCGAGCAGGGCTGGGAGGTCACGGCGGTCGACTTCTCCCGCGTCGGCCTTGACCGGGCGCGACAGCTCGCCGAGGCCAGCGGCGTCGACGTCGTCTACATCGAGGCGGACGTCGTCACGTGGCCACCCACGAAGCGGGCGTTCGACCTGGCCCTCATCTCCTACCTGCAACTGCCGTGGGGCGAGCTGAGAGCCGTGCTGGCGTCCGCGACGGACGCGCTCGCGCCGGGCGGGACGCTGCTGATCGTCGGCCACGACGCGGACAACATCGAACGCGGCTACGGCGGCCCGCAGGACCCCGCCGTCCTCTACGACGCGCGGCGGATCGCGGCGGAACTGGCCGACCGCGGCGTCGAGAACGTCGAGACCGCCAAGCAGATCGACCGCGTCGTCGAGACCGACATCGGCCCGATGACCGCCATCGACACGCTCGTGAAGGCTACCGCGCGTGAGTAGCAGAACGGCGCGCATGATCGGTAGCGAAGGTAGGGATTGTCACACGGGCGCGCCCATCGTCGCTGGTAGTCATGGTGAGCCTGGTCAACTGCCGCTAGACTCGATAACGAGTTCTGTTAAGTTGATATGACATGTCGGGAAAGCAAACGAGTTCTGCGACCGGTGGTGGCATTGTCACCGTCGGCGATGTGGTGATTGATCATCCGACCAAGGCAGACGGCGCCGCGTTCTGGCGAATAGCGCGGGACTCGCAGAAGCTGGATCTGAATTCCTCCTACGCGTACCTGTTGTGGTGCCAGGATTTCGCGAACAGCTCGGTCGTGGCGCGTGTCGATGGCGACGCCGTCGGGTTCGTGGTGGGCTATCGGCAGCCGGACGCCCCCGACGCCGCGGTCGTGTGGCAGGTGGCAGTCGACGAGTCGCAGCGGGGCAAGGGCCTCGCCGGTCGCATGCTCGACGCGATGTACGCCGTCCTCCTCAACCGGGGAGTGCGGTACCTGGAAACGACCATCACCCCGGACAACGACGCCTCCATCGCGCTGTTCGCCTCGTTCGCCAACCGGTGGGGAGCTGAGCTGGACCGCAGCGAGTTGTTCGCGGTGTCCGACTTTCCCGACGAGCACGAGCGGGAGGATCTGTTCCGGATCGGCCCGCTCGTCACGCCCCCGGAGGCGGTGCGTTCGGTAGTCACGGACGCGCCAGAACCCACGTGATCGAAGTACGACACAACCGAGAGAAACGGCCGCGCGTTGCGACGCGAAGGCCGGACGGAGCAAACGTGAGTATTTTTGAAGCGCTCGAATCGCAAGTCCGCAGCTACAGCCGCGGCTGGCCGGTCGTGTTCAATCGGGCGCAGGGCAGCTGGCTGTACTCCGAGGACGGCAAACCCTACCTCGACTACTTCGCTGGCGCCGGGGCCCTGAACTACGGGCACAACCACCCGCTGCTCAAGCAGGCCCTGATCGACTACATCCAGGCCGACGGCGTCACCCACGCGCTTGACATGTACACGGTGGCCAAGCGGGACTTCCTCGAGGCCGTCGACGAGGTGCTGCTGAGGCCGCGTGACCTCGAGTACAAGGTCGTCTTCCCCGGCCCTGGCGGCGCCAACGCCGTCGAGGCCGCGCTGAAGCTGGCCCGCAAGATCACCGGCAAGGAAGCGGTCATCAACTTCACCAACGCGTTCCACGGCATGACGCTTGGCGCGCTTTCGGTGACCGGTAACTCGATGAAGCGCGGCGGCGCCGGCATCCCGCTGGTGCACGCCACGCCCATGCCGTTCGACCAGTACTTCGACGGCGACTACCCGGACTTCTTCTACCTGGAGCGGCTGCTCGGTGACTCGGGTAGTGGTCTGAACGAGCCCGCCGCGATCATCGTGGAGACGGTGCAGGGCGAGGGCGGCATCAACGCGGCCCGCGTCGAGTGGCTGCGCGCGCTGTCCGACCTGTGCAAGAAGCACGACATCCTGCTGATCGTCGACGACGTCCAGATGGGCTGCGGCCGGACCGGTCCGTTCTTCAGCTTCGAGGACGCCGGGATCAAGCCGGACATCGTGTGCCTTTCGAAGTCCATCAGCGGCTACGGCATCCCGATGGCGCTGACGCTGATCCGCCCCGACCTCGACGTCTGGGAGCCGGGGGAGCACAACGGCACCTTCCGCGGCATCAGCCCGGCGTTCGTCACCGGGACGCACGCGTTGCGCAACTTCTGGTCCGATGACACGCTCGAGAAGTCGGTGCGAGCCAAGGGCGAGCGGCTCGGCAACGGTCTGACCGAGATCGTCGAAGCGCACCCGGAAGCCTCGCTGACCGCGAAGGGCAAGGGTTTCGCGCGCGGGATCGAGTTCGCCGACGGCGACACCGCAGGCAAGGTGTGTGCCGCCGCGTTCGAGCGGGGACTCCTGATGGAGACGTCCGGCCCTGACGGCGAGGTGGCGAAGCTGCTGCCGCCGCTGACCCTCACCGACGCCGAGGTCGAGCAGGGCATCGAGATCATTCGCGAGTCCGTCGCGGCCGTGCTGCGGTAACGGCCAGCGACCTACCGACAACGACACCCGGAGCTAGGAGAGAAGCTTGATCGTCCGAAACCTCGACGACATCACCGACACCGACGCCGACATCCAGACGCCGAATTGGCGCAGCAAGCGAATCGTCCTTTCGAAGGACAAGGTCGGTTTCTCGGTGCACGAGACGACGGTGTACGCCGGCACCGTGAATGACTTCTGGTACGCCAACCACTACGAGGCGGTGTTCATCGTCGAGGGTGAAGGCGAGATTACGAACAAGGCTACCGGGGAAACCCACCAACTGAGGCCGGGTTCGATGTACTTGCTCAACGAGTACGACAAGCACCAGCTCAGGCCGAAGACCGACATCAGGGCGGTCTGCGTCTTCAACCCGCCCATCACGGGCAGGGAGGTGCACGACGAGAACGGCGTGTACCCGCTGGTCGTTGAGGACGACTAGGCTCGTCTGATAGATGTTGAACGGCAGGTTTTAGTGCCGCCGAATAGGTAAAAGACACACCTGAATATCGCTAACCGCCCGTCCTTTTGGATGGGCGGTTAGCCTCGTTGGTCCCCTACGAGTAGGAAAACGCAATTCGACACAGATAACTAAACCGAGGAGGCGAGCATGACGCTCACGGATGCCCGAATTCGGGACAGCTATCCGACGCGGATCACCACTGAGCCGGAGCTGGTCAAGCGGGAAGACCCCGCGGTCTGGGGATCCGGCAGTGACGGCCCGATGAGTGCGGCAGAGCTGCGCGCGCACGAAGCCAACGGTTACACCATCGTCGATGGCCTGCTTTCCCCAGCGGAAGTGCAGGGCTACTGGCAGGAGCTGAACCGGCTTTCGAGCGACGAGAAGCTGAAGGCCGATGAGCGTGTGATCACCGAGAAAGCCTCGGGCGAGGTTCGCTCCATCTTCGACGTGCACAAGCTGGCCGACATGATCGTCAAGCTGGTGCGCGACACGAGGGTGCTTGACCGTGCTCGCCAGATCCTCGGCTCGGATGTCTACATCCACCAGAGCCGCGTCAACTACATGCCGGGTTTCAAGGGCAACGGCTTCTACTGGCACTCCGATTTCGAGACCTGGCACGCCGAGGACGGCATGCCGCGTCCTCGCGCGGTGAGCTGCTCCATCGCGCTCACCGACAACTACCCGTTCAACGGCGGGTTGATGCTGATGCCAGGCTCGCACCACACCTTCGTGCAGTGCGTCGGCGAGACGCCGGACGACCACTACAAGTCGTCGCTGAAGGAGCAGCAGATCGGCGTGCCGACCCACACCGACATCACCAAGCTGGCCGCTGAGCACGGCATCAACCAGTTCACCGGCCAAGCGGGCGGTGCGCTGTGGTTCGACTCGAACGTCATGCACGGGTCGGGCAACAACATCACGCCGTACCCGAGGTCGAACATCTTCCTGGTGTTCAACAGCGTGGAGAACGCCATCGACGAGCCGTACGCCGCGAACTCGCGGCGGCCGGAGTTCATCGCCTCGCGGGACTTCACGCCGGTGCGGCGGTAGTCGGGACGCGCAGGCCGGGCGCGGGCCAACGCGCGCCCGACCCCAGGCAACAGGAAGCCGGTCGGCACGTCCCCCAAGCGTGCCGACCGGCGAGCACGGACAGCGCGACCGCCAGCAGGCCGAGCGGTCCTGCGGCTCCCCTCTTCCGCAGGGCCGCCGGACGTGGGCGGGGTTTTGCACTGTCCGTACATCTACTTAGAGGCAATCCGAGGGCGGTTGGTTCCCTTCGCCGCAAAAATTTCTGAAAACGCGAGTGCCCGGCTCGCCCCCTACTCGCGGATGGCCACTATGGCGTCCGTGCCCTTGGTCGACGGCCGGACGCCGTTGGGGAAGGCGGGGACGAACGGCTCCAGGTTCGGCCGCTTCGGCCGCAGCCCGTCGCCAACGGACTCGCCGCGCAACAGCCTGCCGATCCACGGCAGCAGGTGCGTCTTCGTCCATTCGACGTCCGAACGCCGCATCGTCAGCCAGTTCGGCTGCTCGACCTCCGGCCACGGCTCCCGCCAGTCGGCCTGTGTCTCGACGCCGAGCACTTCGGCCGCGCGGAGCGCGATCCTGCGGTGGGCCTCGGCGCTGAAGTGCAGCCGGTCGTCGGCGAACGCCCGTGGATCGCGCAGCACGTCCATCGCCCACAGGTCAACCACCCGCGTCTGGTAGCGCTCGATGGTCGCATGCAGGTGGGCGTTGTACAGCGCGACCTTGTGCCGGATCCGGTTGACCACGGACACCTCGCGCATGTCGGGTCCGGTGAAGACGACGACGTCGATGCCCGCCTGGGTCAGCTGCCGGATCAGGTCGTCGAACCGCTCCGCGACGTCATCGACGTCCGCGCCGGGCACCAGGATGTCGTTGCCGCCCGCGCACACCGTGACCAGGTCGGGACGCACTCCCAGCGCCAGCGGAAGCTGCTCGTCGATGATCGCCTGCAACGTCTTGCCGCGCACCGCCGTGTTGGCGTAGGCGAAGTTCGGGTTGTCCTCCGCGAGCATCACGGCGAGCCGGTCGGCCCAGCCGAGGTAGGAACCGTCGGGTAGCTCGTCGTTCATCCCTTCGGTGAAGCTGTCACCGAGAGCGATGAAGCTGTCGAAGTCAGGCATACCCGCGTCTCCCTTCTGCCGCGCCCCACGGAGGGTCTCCCCAGCGCCTGTTCGTCCCCTTCGCCCGTCGCGGGGCCTATGCCGGACAACGGGCGTTCAATGATGCGAGAATGCCTGGTCACATGGCACCTACGCCACCGTTGGTTGGCGCAACTGTCGCCACATCGTTGCGAATCGGTGGTGAAAAGCGGTCTGACCTGTGCCGATCTGACGTTCGATGCGGCGCAAACTGTTCTGTCACATTTCCTGCCGAGCGCCATTGCGTGCCAAGCCGGGGTGTGTTTCCGCGACGGGGCGTGGTCAGGCAGGCTGGGGGCGTGACTGAGCGACCGACCCCAGATCAGACGTCTGCTGCCGGGCGGGAATCGCTGGGGACGTTGCTCGGTGGCAGGCGCGGCGCCATCGACGCCAGCCTGCCGCCGCTGGCGTTCGTCGTCGGTTGGCTCGTCGCCGATCGTTCGATCGGCTGGGGCGCGGTCGCCGCCATCGCGGTCGGAGTGCTCGTCGCGGTGGAACGGCTCGCGCGCGGCAAGCGGATCAGTGCCGTCGTGCTCAGCCTCGCCGCCGTCGTCCTCGCCGCCTACATCGCGCTGCAGACCGGCAGGGCGGAGGACTTCTTCCTGCTGCAACTGCTGTCCAATCTGGTCAGCGCGCTGGTGTGGGCGCTGAGCATCCTCCTGCGCTGGCCGTTGCTCGGCGTCGTCGTCGGGACGCTGCTCGGTCAGAAGACGCGCTGGCGGCGTGACCCCGACCTGCTGCGCGCGTATTCCCTGGCGAGCTGGGTGTGGGTGTTCGGGCAGTACACCGTTCGGGTGGTGGTGTTCGGCCTGCTGTGGTGGAGCGGGCAGGTCGTCGCGCTCGGCATCGCCCGCACCATGCTGACCTGGCCGCTCGTCGCGCTGACGATCGCGGTCAGCGGCTGGGTGCTGCACCGTGCGCTGCCGAGCGACCATCCCGGCCTGCGGCACCCCCAGGAGCTGGGCCGCGAGGCTAGCTGCTAGCTGAGCACGGCCGCGAGCAGCGCGGGATCGACGTTGCCGCCGCTCACGACGGCCACGGTGCGCCCCGGCGGCAGGTCTCGGTGCAGCGCGGCGGCGCAGGCCACGGCGCCGCTCGGCTCGGCCACCAGCCGCGCGCGCGTGGCGAGGGTGCGCATCGTCGCGCGGATCTCGTCCTCGCTCACGGTCACGGCGTCGTCGACGACCTCGCGCAGGTGCGCGAACGTCAGCTCGGACGGCTCGGTCCGCAGGCCGTCCGCGATCGTGCGGGCGCGCCTTTCGGGCGCCCAGTGCACCTGGTGCCCCGCGCGCAGCCCCTCTGCGGTGTCCGCCGCCAACTCCGGCTCGACGGCGATGACCCGCGCCTCCGGCCGCAACGCCTTGACGGCGACTCCGACGCCTGACGCGAGTCCGCCGCCCGCCACCGGCACCAGCACGACGTCGACGTCCGGCAGGTCCTCGACGATCTCCAGCCCGACGGTGCCCTGACCCGCGATCACGTCGGGATGGTCGAACGGCGGGATCAGCGCCATGCCGCGCCGCTCGGCGACCTCCATGGCGACTCGTTCGCGGTCGGCCATCGGCACCTCGATGATCTCCGCGCCGTGCGCCGCCGTCGCCTCGACCTTCACCCTCGGCGTCGAGTCCTGCATGACGATCACAGCGGGCACGCCGAACGCCTTCGCGGCGAACGCGACCGCGTTGGCGTGGTTGCCGCTGGAGTACGCGACGACGCCGTTCGCGCGCTGGGCGTCGTCAAGGGCGCCGATGGCGTGGTACGCGCCCCTGATCTTGAAGGCGCCGATGGGCTGCAGGTTCTCCGGCTTGAGCCACAGCGGGCGCTGCGACCACGGCTGCGCCAGCAGCGGCGTGCGCAGGGCAACGCCGGCGATGCGCTTCGCGGCGTCCCGGACGTGATCGATCGTTACGCGTGTCACGACGTCTAGGATGCCACCACCGCGGACAGCCGTTCCGCCGCCGCACGTGGGTCGTCCGCCTCGGTGATCGCCCTGACGACGACGACCCGGCGCGCGCCGGCGGCGAGGACGTCGGGGAGCCGCTGCTCGTTGATGCCGCCGATGGCGAACCACGGCCGCGTGGGCGCGGCGTCCGCCGTGGCCCGGACCAGGTCCAACCCCGGCGCTGGCCTGCCCGGCTTGGTCGGCGTCGGCCAGCACGGTCCGGTGCAGAAGTAGTCCACGCCCGGTTCGTCGGCGGCGGCCCGCGCCTCGTCGACCGAGTGCGTTGACCGTCCAATGACGACGTCGTCGCCGAGGATGCGGCGCGCGAGCGAGACCGGGATGTCGTCCTGGCCGAGGTGCAGGACGTCGGCGTCGAGACAGAGCGCGATGTCGGCCCTGTCGTTCACCGCGAGCAGCTTGTCGTGTCGTTCGCACGCCTCGGCCAACGTCTCCAGCGCCGCGATCTCCTGTGCGGCTTCCAGCGGGACGCCGTCGGTCTTGTCGCGCAGTTGGATGATGTCGACGCCGCCAGCAAGCGCGGCGTCGGCGAACTCGGCGAGGTCGCCGCGCTCGTTGCGGGCGTCGGTGCACAGGTACAACCGCGCGTCGGCCAGTCGCTGCCGGATGGTGTCGCCGTCGAGCTTGGGCATGCCCCGACGCTACCGTGACGTGAATCCGGTGGAATCCGTCGGTGTCTCGCGCTACGGTGAACAGTGTCCGCACGGGAGCCGCTGCAGCGGCTGAGAGGGAGCATGGAGCTCCGACCGTGGAACCTGATCCGGGTTATGCCGGCGCAGGGAGCGTGATTTCATGTCGCAACAGGTGGTCGTCGTCGGCGCGGGCGTGATCGGGCTCGCCGTCGCGTGGCGGGTCGCGCGGGAGGGTCGCCGCGTGACGGTCATCGATCCGGAACCGGGGCGGGGCGCGTCCTGGGTGGCTGGCGGGATGCTCGCGCCGGTGACCGAGGCGTGGCCGGGCGAGGAAGCCGTGCTCAAGCTGGGTGAGCGGTCGCTGCGCCGCTGGCCGGAGTTCGCCCGCGAGCTGGTCATCGACGCCTTCGATCCCGGCTTGTCCGAGGCGGGCACGGTCGTCGCGGGCAGGGACGCCGCCGACGCCGACCAGATCACCATCCTCGCGGACTACCTCGACCGGATCGGCCGCACCGTGGAAGTGGCGACCGGACGTCGATTGCGGTCGCTGGTGCCCGGTCTGGCGTCGGCGCTGCGGTCGGGGATCGTCGTGCCAGGTGATCTGGCCGTGGACAACCGGCAGCTGCTGGACGCGCTCCAGGCGGGGTGTGTCCGCAACGGTGTGACGTTCGTGCGGCAGTCCGCGCGTGAGGTGGGGGCGTCCGAGGTGGTCACGGACGTCGGCGGGTACGACGCCGACGCCGTCGTGCTCGCCGCCGGGGCCCGCAGCGCGCTGCTGCACCCCGACCTGAAGGAAGCCGTCCGGCCGTTGAAGGGCGAGATCGTGCGGCTGCGCCCGCGCCGTGGGTGTCTGCCGCCGCCGGGGGTCACGGTGCGCGCGATCGTCGAGGGCAGGCCGTTGTACCTGGTCCCGCGCGCGGACGGGGAGCTGGTCGTCGGCGCGACGCAGTACGAGAGCGGCTACGACGAGACCGTCAAGGCGGGCGGCGTGCGGGAGCTGCTGGACTACGCCGAGCAGGTGTACCCGAGCGTGAGCGAGTACGAGCTGACCGAGATCACGGCGGGGCTGCGGTCGGCGAGCATGGACAGCCTGCCGCTGATCGGCAGGCTTTCCGACGGCGTGATCGTCGCGACCGGCCACTACCGCAACGGCCTGCTGCACGCGCCGGTCACGGCGGACGCCGTGCTCGGCATCCTGGCGGGGGAGCGGCTGCCGGATGAGATCGTCGCCGCTCACCCGGCACGTGACAGAAAGCGAGAACAGGTGTGATGGACGTCGAGGTCAACGGCGAGGAACGCCGGTTCCCGGAGGGTACGACGTTGGCAGGGCTGCTGGAACAGCTCGGCACGGCGCGGCGTGGCGTGGCCGTCGCCGTGAATGGCACGGTCGTGACCAGGAGTGAGTGGCAGAACGTCGTGCTCATTGACGGCGCGAAGGTCGACATTCTCACCGCGGTACAGGGAGGCTGAACAGGTGACATCGGACGATCCGCTCGTCATCGGCGGGCAGAAGCTGGACTCGCGACTGATCATCGGCACCGGCGGCGCGAGCAACCTCGCGGTGCTGGAGCGGGCGCTGGTCGAGTCCGGCACCGAGCTGACGACGGTCGCGATGCGCCGTGCCGACCTCGAAGGCGGCTCCGGCGTGCTCGACCTGCTGCGGCGGCTCGGCATCAGCCTGTTGCCCAACACGGCGGGCTGTCGTAGTGCGGCCGAGGCGGTGCTGACCGCGCGGCTGGCGCGCGAGGCGTTGGAGACCGACTGGATCAAGCTGGAGGTGCACGCCGACGACCGCACGCTGCTGCCCGAGCCGTTCGAGACGATGGACGCCGCCGAGCAGCTGGTCGCCGACGGGTTCACCGTGCTGGCCTACACCAACGACGACCCGGTCCTCGCGCTGCGGCTTGAGGAGGCGGGCTGCGCCGCCGTGATGCCGCTCGGTGCGCCGATCGGCACGGGCCTCGGCATCCGCAACCCGCACAACATCGAGCTGATCACCTCCCGCGCCAGCGTGCCGATCGTCCTGGACGCCGGGATCGGGACGGCGTCCGACGCGGCGCTGGCGATGGAGCTGGGCTGCGACGCCGTGCTGCTGTCCACGGCGGTGACCCGCGCGGAGGACCCGGAGCGGATGGCGGCGGCGATGCGCAACGCCGTCGATGGCGGACGGCTGGCACGCCTGGCCGGCCGCATCCCGCAGCGGTTCTGGGCGCAAGCCTCCAGCCCGCCGCGGTAGGTCGGCGGCGGTCGGCGGCGGTGCTGTGGTGCCGCGAGTCGCACCGTAATCCGCGCGAGTTTCACCGACCCGGATCTTGACGCCGGTCCCGTGGATCATGAGGCGTTCTGGCGATATGGATCGCCACAGCGCGTCAAGATCCACCGGGTCCGCTCCTGCGCTAGTTGATCTGAAGTCGTTGTGGTTGCTATGACGACCTCGACGTCTTCAGATCAACTGCGGCGGCTTGTGGCGTGGCGGTGCCGCGCCGCCGAACGCCGCCGCCGGCGGTGCCGCGCCGCCGACGCGCCTCAGTCGTCCAGCACCCCAAGCGCCGACAGCCGGGTGCCGACTACGATCACCGACGGCCGTCAGCCCTCCAGCACCCACATGGGTGAGACGGGCCCGACGCCCGCGCCGAGCGGGTACGACGCCTCGACGCTCCGCTCGATGAACCGCTTGCCGTGCGCCACGGCGTCCGGCACGCTCGCGCCCTTGGCCAGCGCCGCCGTGATGGACGCCGCCAGGGTGTCGCCGCCGCCGTGCGTGTGCTTCGTGTCGAACCGGGGCCCGGTCAGCTCGGTGAAGTCGCTGCCGTCGTAAAGCAGGTCGGTGCACGTCGGATCGTGGTGCATGTGCCCGCCCTTGACCAGCACCCACCGCGCGCCGAGCGCGTGCAGCTCCTTCGCCGCCTGGCGCTGCTCGTCGGCGTTGGTGACGTCGATGCCGACCAGCAGCCGGACCTCGTCGAGGTTCGGCGTCACCAGCGTCGCGCGCGGCAACAGCTCCGTGCGGTAGGCCTCCAGCGCCTCGTCGCGCAGCAGCTGGTCGCCGTGCATCGACGCCGCTACCGGATCCACCACCAGCGGCACCGACGCACCGATGCCGACCTCGTCGCACGCCGCCACGATCGCCATGATGATCTCCGTCGTGGCGAGCATGCCGGTCTTGGCGGCGTCGACGCCGATGTCGGTGGCCACCGCCCGGATCTGGGCGGCGACCACCGACGGCGGAATCTCCGACACATCGGACACGCCGACGGAGTTCTGCACCGTCACGGCGGTCACGGCGGTCATGCCGTGGACGCCGTTTGCGAAGAACGTCCGCAGGTCAGCCTGGAGGCCAGCACCACCGCCGGAGTCCGACCCGGCGATGGTCAGGGCGCGGGGAGGAACCGTCACGCCTCGCCGTTCCCGTTCTCGGCCATCGGCAGGTACACCTTGTTCCCCTGTTCAGCGAACTCGCGGGACTTCTCCTGCATCCCCGCCTCGATCGCCTCGACGGTCTCCAGCCCGTGCTCGGCGGCGTAGTCCCTGATGTCCTGCGTGATCCGCATCGAGCAGAACTTCGGCCCGCACATCGAGCAGAAGTGCGCCGTCTTCGCCGGCTCAGCGGGCAACGTCTCGTCGTGGTACGCCCGAGCGGTGTCCGGGTCGAGCGAAAGGTTGAACTGGTCCTGCCAGCGGAACTCGAACCGCGCCTTGGACAGCTCGTCGTCCCACTCGTGGGCGTACGGATGCCCTTTGGCCAGGTCAGCCGAGTGCGCCGCGATCTTGTACGTGATCACGCCGGTCTTGACGTCGTCCCGGTTCGGCAGGCCCAGGTGCTCCTTCGGCGTGACATAGCACAGCATCGCGGTGCCGTACCAGCCGATCTGCGCCGCGCCGATCGCCGACGTGATGTGGTCGTACGCAGGCGCGATGTCGGTGGCGAGCGGGCCGAGGGTGTAGAACGGCGCCTCGCCGCACAGCTCCTCTTCCTTCTCCACGTTCACCTTGATCTTGTGCATCGGCACGTGGCCGGGGCCCTCGATCATCACCTGGACGTCGTGCTCGCGGGCGATGTGCGTCAGCTCGCCCAACGTCTCAAGCTCGGCGAACTGCGCGCGGTCGTTGGCGTCGGCGGTCGAGCCGGGCCGCAGGCCGTCACCCAGCGAGAACGTGACGTCGTAGGCGCGCAGGATCTCGCACAGCTCGGAGAAGTGGGTGTAGAGGAACGACTCCTTGTGGTGGTGCAGGCACCACGCCGCCATGATCGACCCGCCGCGCGACACGATGCCGGTGACGCGCTTGGCGGTGAGCGGGATGTAGCGCAGCAGCACGCCCGCGTGCACCGTCATGTAGTCGACGCCCTGCTCGCACTGCTCGATGATGGTGTCGCGGTACAGCTCCCAAGTGAGCTTCTCCGGCTCGCCGTTCACCTTTTCGAGCGCCTGGTAGATCGGCACCGTGCCGACCGGCACCGGCGAGTTGCGAATGATCCACTCGCGCGTCTCGTGGATCCGCTTGCCGGTGGACAGGTCCATGATCGTGTCGGAACCCCAGCGGGTCGCCCAGATCATCTTCTCGACCTCTTCCTCCACAGAGGACCAGACGGCCGAGTTGCCCATGTTGGCGTTCACCTTCACCAGGAAGTTCTTGCCGATGATGGCCGGTTCGGACTCTGGGTGGTTCCGGTTCACCGGAATCACCGCGCGGCCCCTGGCCACCTCGTCACGAACGAACTCGGGCGTGCACCGCTCGCGCGCCGCGATGAACTCCATCTCCTCGGTGATGATCCCGGCCTTCGCGTAGCCCAACTGGGTGTTGTTCTCGCGGCCGTCGATCCACGGCTTACGCATCGGTTGCAGGCCCTGGTGGACGTCGATGCTCGCGTCGTCGTCGGTGTACGGGCCCGAGGTGTCGTAGACGTCGAAGTGCTCACCGTTGGTCAGGTCGATGCGCCGCACCGGCACGCGCAGCCCGCGCTCGGTGGTGATGTAGTGCTTGTGCGATCCGGTGATGGGTCCGGTGGTGATGGTCGGCTGGACGCCCTCAAGCTGGGTGGACTCGTCAAGAGTGGTCACGCGACTTTCCTCCCTACGCCGGCATTACCCGGTCAGGTTCATGCGGTCGGCGGCGCTGTGCCCGAAGCCAGCCGCCCTCTCAGCCCGCCATGGCGCGAGCTCCCGCGTGTTTAGTTGACGACTCCGACCCTGCCATGCCGTCGGGCGCGGTTCAAGGGCGCGGTAGGGGTCGGGTCACATGCCGACCGACCGCTACATCGTGCCGGGCCTGTTGGCGGTCATCGCTGCCAGCGCTACGGCGTGCTCACCGGCCAGTTTCGATCTGGGCAGTTCCGGATCAGTCTGTACCGCGCGCAAGGCTGTGGTCTTCAGCGATATCGCGCCGCGCTATCCGGACGATGAACGGGCAACCGTTTCGAAGGTGGAACTGGCAGGCGCGCATGATCTCGTGCTGGTCGACGCGTGGTTTATGCGGCCGGGATTGGGACTTGCTCCGTATCCTCCCGATGACGATCTCAAGGATGCTCCTGACCTCTTCGATGCCTGGACATCCCGGAAGCGCCTCGATGAAGTCGTCCTCGAACCCGGGGCCGACGAATGGAGTATCGCTACCGTCGTCAGAATGGACGGCGATATCGAACACGCCTGGGCTGAGAACATTCATGTCCATTTCAGCCCTGCTGATGATGGGGATACCACCTACATCGGTAAAACCAATATGACGCTGCACCTGGTGAGCGATCAGCGCCGTTGTGAGGATCTCCCGGAATAGCGTCGCGTCAGCCCGCGGTCAGGTCCGTCGGCGTCGCGAAGACGTCGACCATGGCGCTGTTGCGCAGCACGGTTATCGCCAGCGGGGTGCCGATGATCTCCCCGAACAGCTGTCGCTGGATGCCTTGCGCGTCGGCGACTCGCTCGCGCGCCACGGTGAGGATCAGATCGCCCTTGTGGAGACCGGCGCGGTCGGCGGGACCAGCGCGGACGACCTCGACGATCCGCAGTCCTGCCCGCTGTCCGGTGCGGTCGGCGACGTCGTCCGGCAATGGCGCCGGGACGCCGACGATGCCGAGGTAAGCGCGCCTGACCCGGCCCTCGACCAGCAGGGTGTCGATGATCCGGCGCGTGGTCTGGTTGATCGGAACGGCGAGGCCGAGTCCGATGCCCGCCAGTGCGGTGCTGATGCCGATGACACTTCCGGAGGCGTCGGCGAGCGCGCCGCCGGAGTTTCCGGGGTTGAGCGCGGCGTCGGTCTGGATGACGTCCTCGATGACCCGGCTCGCCTTACCCTGGCGCACCGGCAGCGACCGGCCGAGTGCGCTGACCACGCCAGCCGTCACCGAGCCGGACAGCCCGAGCGGGCTGCCGACCGCGACGACGAGCTGCCCGACGACCAGCTCGTCCGCGTTGCCGAGCCGCGCTGCCTGCGGGGCGTTACCGTCGATACCGAGCACCGCGAGGTCGGACAGCGGGTCGGCGCCGACCACGCGGAACCGGGTCTCGCTGCCGTCGGCGAACGTCGCGGTCCCGGCGGAAGCGGCGCCGACAACGTGCGCATTGGTCAGCAGATGAGTGTCGTCGAAGACGACGGCCGAGCCGTTGCCGCGCGGTAGCGTGACGCTCGCCACTTTCGGAGTGACGGCGGCCGCGACCGAGCTGACCACGTGCGAGTACGCGTCGAGCGCAGCGGTCTCGTTGTGTTGTTCGACATCGGACATCGCCGACCACCTCGATTACACCGTTACAACTGTCTCCAGTGTGCGCCGGGTTGGTGAGGTCGTGCCGGTGCGTTCGCCGTGGGCGTAGTGGTCAGCTCGGGTAGCGGCCCTCGCCGGGGTGCCAGCTCAGGCCGGGCACGCCCCAGTCGTTGCGCTTGATCATCTTCTTGGCCGCTCGTGCGTTCCTGCCGACCAGTCGATCGAGGTACAGCAGACCGTCGAGGTGGTCGGTCTCGTGCTGGAGACAGCGTGCGAAGAAGCCGGCGCCCTCGACCTCGACCGGCTCGCCGTCCAGGTCGACACCGGTGACCTTCGCCCATGACGCCCTGCCCGCCGGGAAGTTCTCGCCCGGCACGGAGAGACAGCCCTCCATGTCGTCGTCCGGATCGGGCATCGTCTCCGGGCGTTCGGACGTCTCCAGGACCGGGTTGATCACGAGGCCCTTGTGCCGCGCGCCCTCGTCGTCCAGGCAGTCGTAGACGAAAAGACGCAGGTCAACGCCGATCTGGTTGGCGGCGAGGCCGACGCCCTCCGCCGCGTACATCGTGTCGAACATGTCGTCAACGAGTGTGCGCAGGTCGGCGTCGAACTGCTCTACCTTGCGGGTCGGGTTGTGTAGGACGGGATCGCCTGCGATGCGGATGGGATGCACGGTCACGCCCGAAATCTTAATCCGCCCGGATGACGGCGACGGAACCGCTTGCTGGAGTGGGTGAACGCCCGCCGACGCGCCGACCCAATGCGGACTGCGTGTCGGTGCCACATGATCTAATGTCGCCAGCGAATCACAGGCGTGTGGTTCGCGCCCCCGCGCCAGGCGTACCACCAGCGAGTAACGACGCGATTGTGAGGCGAACAGCTAGATGGACGCAGCGGAGCCGGTGCTTCGGCCCGATGATCCATCCCCGCTGACGCGTGCCGACGTAAGCGTGGATGGGTTGTCCCGCAGAGATCACGAGGTGCTGGCTTTCGAGCGGCAATGGTGGCAGTACGCGGGGGCGAAGGAGCGGGCCATCCGGGAGCTGTTCAGCATGTCGAGTACGCGCTACTACCAGGTGCTGAACCGGCTCATCGACTCCGAAGCCGCGCTGCGCGTCGACCCGTTGTTGATCAAGCGCCTGCGTAAGACGAGGAAGGCGCGCAAGCGGGTGCGCGCGGCACGACGGCTGGGGATCGAGTTTCCATGAACCTGCCAGGAATCTCCCGACCGTTGCGTGCCGCCGGGCTCGCGCTGGTCGGCGTCGCCGTGATCGCGGTCGCGATCGGCACCGTGACGGTTGTCACCGGCGATGCGGACGAGGCCGCCGCGCCGAGCGGCAACCAGACCACCACGACGGCGCCCGGCGAGGGCGACGGTGGTGAGTCGCCGACGTCGACGCCTGGGTCACCGTCTCCGTCGCCCTCGGGCTCGCCGACGGAGTCCGAGACGGCCACGAGCGAGCCGGGCGACGGTGCCGGGGACGGCTCCGGCGATGGCTCCGGGGAGGGCGATGGCTCCGGGGACGGCTCCGGGAAGGCGACTGGCGTTCCCGACGGCAAGGGCGACGTGGGCACGGGCAAGGATGGCTCGTCGTTACAGGAGATGGTTGACGTCCGGGTCTACAACAACAGCAACATCTCCGGCCTCGCCTCACGCGCGTCGCGTGACCTGGAGGCCAGGGGCTGGGACGTCGTCGAGACCGGGAACTACTCGGACGGCGTCATCCACACCACCACGGCGTACTACCGTCCTGGCACCAATGAAGAGGCTGCGGCGCAGGCCATCGGCGAGAACTTCAGCATGCGGGTCGAGCCCCGGTTCGACGGCATCAAGGACGCCAGCCCCGGCGTGATCGTCATCGTGACCAAGGACTACGAAGGCCGCAAGACCAGCAAGTAACGCCCGCCCCGGCGCCGTGTCCGACCTTCCGGACGTCGTGTCCCTCGCTCACAACGCCGTGTCCCCCACTCACAGCAGTCGTGTCCCCCGTTCCCGACGCCGTGTTCCGCGAGCCGGCGCGTCAGCGTCTTGTCGCGTACGCCTCCAACGCGGCAAGCTGCGCCGGGTCGAGCGACGGCCGCACGGCCTCGCGCGCGGCTTCCAAGTGCTTAGCCGTCACTGCTGCCGCCTCCAGCGACTCCCGCATCGCGGTCAGTGCGCCCTCACGGATCAACGCCGCGCAGTCGGCTGCCGAGTAGCCGTCCAAAGTGGCGGCGAACGCATCCAGATCCACATCGGATGCCAACGGTGTGTTCTGTGCCGTGGCGCGCAGGATCTCCGCGCGTGCTTCCGCGTCCGGCGGCGGGACGTAGACCAGGCGCTCGATCCGGCCCGGTCGCAGCAACGCGGGATCGATCAGCTCTGGCCGGTTGGTCGCACACAAGACCACGACGTCGCGCAGCGGTTCGACACCGTCCAATTCGGTCAGCAGCGATGCGACGACGCGGTCGGCGACGCCGGAATCACCTGACTGGCCGCGCCGAGGCGCCAACGCGTCGATCTCGTCAAGAAACACCAGCGACGGCGCCGCTTCCGCCGCCCGCCGGAACAGCTCCCGGACCGCGCGCTCGGACTCACCCACCCACTTGTCCATGAGTTCTGCGCCCTTGACCGCGAACACGTTCAGCGCGCCCGTGCCCGCCAGCGCTCGCACCAAGAACGTCTTGCCGCCACCCGGCGGGCCGTAGAGCAGCACCCCGCGCGGTGGCGTCACGCCCAGCCGCGCGAACGAGTCCGGATACCGCAGCGGCCACAACACCGCCTCGGTGAGCGACTGTTTGACGTCGTGCATGTCGCCGACGTCGGCAAGGCTGAGTCCGCCCGTCGCGAGTGTGTCCGATTCGGACATCGACAATGGACGGACAGTGCTGAGCGCGTCCGACAAGTCCTGTTGAGACACGCGCGGCAAGTCCACTGTGCGCTGCCGCAGGGCTGCCTTGAGTGCGGCGTCGCGCCGTAGTGCCACCAGGTCGGCCGCCACGAAGCCGGGTGCCTTGGCCGCGATCGCCCCGAGGTCGACGTCTGGTTCCAGCGGAACCTCGCGCAGCAGCACACGCAACAGGTCCGTGCGCACCTCGGTGGTGGGCAGCGACAAGCTCAACTCGCGGTCGAGCACGTCTCCCGCGCGCAGACGACTGTCGACGCCTTCCGGGTGCGCCGTGGTCGCGATGACGGCGAGGTTCGACGTGCGCAACGCGTCGCGGATGCGGTCGAGCAGCACGGTGGCGACCGGGGGTGCGTCCGTCGGGAGCAGCGCATCGACGTCGGTGAGCAGCATCGCGGCCGGGCCGGGGGTGGACTTCGCGGACTTGATGGCTTCATCGAGCCGGGCCACGGCGGCGTTCGGCTCCAGCACGGCGATGCTCGGCGCGGCAAGCGCGACCACGGGGATGTCGTTGGCGCGCGCGACGGCCCGGACGACGGTGGCCTTGCCGACGCCTTCGGGGCCACTCAACAGGACGCCGAGCCGCGCGGACGCGCCGAGCTGTGCCAGCAGATCGGGGTGGGTGAAGGCGAGCTCGAACCACTCCGCGAGCGTGCGCGCCACCGTGTGCGCGCCCGCGAGGTCGGACACCGGCGGGGCGTGCTCACTGTCGGACACAACGTCGGGAACGTCGGACACAACGTCCTGAGGGTCGGACACGGCGGCGTGAGCGGGGGACACGGCGCGCCAGGAGAGGACCGTGGACGGGCCGACGGTGACCGGGCCGTCCGGGTCGGTGGCGGTGATGGTCAGTAGCTCCGTCGTCCACGTCATGCCGATGGCGCGGGACAGCTTGCCGCGGGCCTCGACGACGTCGGTGCCAGCCGGTGGTGCGAGGTCCTGCGGCAGCAGCGACACCGCGTCGCCCACGGTGAACACCTTGCCGATCAGCGCCAGCCGCAGCATGTCCGGTGGTAGCGACATGCTCGCCAGCCGTGAGCCGGACACCGTCACGCTGCGGGCGTGCGCGACGTCGGCGGGGGAGACGACCACCTCGCCGCCCTCGGTGACGCCCAGATTGGACAACGTCACGTCGTCGGTGAGCACCACGCCGTGCTGGCTGCCCTCCGGGGCACGCGCTGCCAGCGCCGAGCTGACCCGCGCGCCCACCAGCTTCACGGCGTCCCACGCGCGCAGGCCCAGCGCGTCCAGCACTTCTTGGTGCAGCCGGACGACCCCGCGTCGGGTATCGAGCGCGGACGGTGTCAGCCGTGCGGTCAGCGTGATCTGTGATGTCGGCACGGTGCCGAGCCTACTGAGACGACAGGGCATGCGCCCCGCGTTCACCGCATTCGCGCCCCAAGGCAGCCCCACCAAGAGCGACTACGGCCGCACCGGCCGCCTTACTGCTTCCGCAGCCCGAGCCGCCGCCAGTTCCGGGTGCGCTGACCACCCGACGAGCGGTCGTCCGACGAACCGTCCGACGACGGCCCCGACACCGTCCGCTGCGACGAGCCGTTGCGCGGCAGCCGCACCCGAGGCAGCGATGCGCCCGCGATCCGGCTGCGGATCGGACGCCGGAGCCCGAGCCGCCGATGCCGCCTGCCACTGCGCCGGATCGCCCTGCGCTCGCGTGCGGGAACGTCCCACGCTTCCGGGTGATCCGCCAGCCACTGATGCCGGTAGAGCGCGTACGGCACATGCGCCAGGTACAGCAGCAGCGCCACACCCAACGCGATCAGCGGATACTGCACGATCGCCGCCACCAACAGCCCCACGCCGACCAGCAGCGGCGCCGCCGCCTTCGCGGGCACGCTCACCGACTTGAGTGACAACGTCGGGAGCCTGCTGATCGCCAGCGCCGCGATCGCGATCAGCCACAGCCACACCACCGGTCCCGTTGACCACCAGCCGGTGCCGAACTCCAGCGTCAGGATCACCGGCATCAGCGCGAGCAGACCACCGGCGGGCGCGGGAACGCCGACGAAGAACTCCGCAGCGTACGGCGGTTTGTCGGTGTCGTCGAGTAGCGTGTTGAACCGGGCGAGCCGCAACACCATACAGACGGCGAACACCAGCGCTGCGATCCAGCCTGCCCGGCTTCCGTCGGCTTGCCAGACGAACAGCACCAGCGCGGGGGCGACGCCGAAGGAGATGGCGTCGGACAGCGAGTCCAGCTCGGCACCCATCCGCGACGTCGCGTCGAGCAACCGGGCGATGCGGCCGTCGAGGCTGTCCAACACCGCCGCGCCGACGACCCCGACGATGGCCAGCGCGAAGTTGCCCTGCAACGCGAACTGCACCGCGGACAGGCCCGCGCACAACGCGGCCACCGTGATGGCATTCGGCAGCAGGCGGACACCGGGCGCGGTGCGCACCATCAACGCTCCGCCGACGACGGCAACTCCGCCAGCGCGGTCTCGCCGCCCACGGTGCGTTGGCCCTCGCTGACCAGCACCCGGCTGCCGTGCGGCAGGTAGAGGTCGACGCGGGAACCGAACCGGATCAACCCGTACGTCTGTCCGGTCTCGACCTTGTCGCCCTTGCCGACCTCGCACAGGATGCGCCGCGCGATCAGGCCCGCGATCTGCACGACGACCAGCTCGTGGCCGTCGTTCGTGCGGATGGCGACCGAGTTTCGCTCGTTGTCGTCGCTGGCCTTGTCGAGGTCGGCGGAGAGGAACTTGCCCTTGCGGTACGCCACGGCCTCGACCTGACCCGCCGCGGGGACGCGCTGCACGTGGACGTCGAACACCGAAAGGAAGATGCTGACCCGGGGTCGCGGCGTCGCGCCGACACCGAGCTCGGCGGGCGGGACGGCCTCGCCGATGGTGGCGATGGTGCCGTCTGCTGGCGCGACGGCGACGTCGGCGCGCGGCGGGGCGACGCGGTGTGGCTCGCGGAAGAACCAGGCCGTCGCCGCCGCCCCGACGAACCCGAGGGTGCCGAGCGGCTTGCTGATCTTGCGCAGCGCCAGGGCAGCGGCTGCCGCGCCGAGCACGAACGGTCTGCCCGCCGGGTGCATGGGGGGCACGGTCTCGCGGGCGAGCGTCGCCGCGTGCGTGAGCGTCTCGCGGATACGCGCCTCCGGCGCCGGTGGGGTCGAGCTGCCAGGAGAGACCGGGTTCATGTCTGACTTTCCGTTACTGTTCTGCTTCTCGGGCGGGGAAAGGTTACCCCGTTTCGGTGTGTGACTACGCTACCGCCTGCGGTCACGACCGGCATTGGCCGCCGTCGCGAGCCGGACCACCGCGAGCAGCAGGATCGCGCCGAGCACCGCGACGCCGAAACTGGGCAGGTCGAACCCGAAGTTCACCTCTTCGCCGTGCCGAGCCGGTAGACGAACCCGCCGAGCGCCGCGCCGACGATGCCGACCAGCACACTGACCAGACACCCCTGGGGACGGCGATCCTTGCCGCCGACGACGACATTGGCCACCCAACCGGCCAGTGCTCCGAAGATCACCCACGCGATGAATCCCATGCCGAGAGGTTACCGCCGCCGTTCCTGCCGATGACGTCGCGCGCGGGGGTGGTGCGATGAAGGGCTTCTTACTTGCATCTGGCGCAAGTAAGAAGCCCTTCATCGCACCCTCAGCTCAGCAGCACCACATCCACCTCGGCCCCTTCGTCCATCTCGATTACGTCCTCCGGAAGCACGATCAGGCAGTTCGCCTGGGTGAACGCCGCGAGCAGGTGCGAGCCCGGCCCGCCGCGTGGCCCGACCGTGCCGGTGACACTGCCGGTCACGCTGCCCGCGCCGGGAGCGACCGGCGGGCTGTAGAACCCGCGCCGGAACTGCCGCCTGCCCGCTGGCGCGACCAGCCGCTCCAGCAGACGTGCCCGCACCACCGGGCGGTCGACGTGCACGTGGCCGAGCGCCGCGAGCAGCGCGGGCCGCAGGAACACCTCGTACGACACCAGCACGCTCACCGGATTGCCCGGCAGCGTCACGATCGGCGTGCCGTTGACCGTGCCGCTGCCCTGCGGCCCGCCCGGCTGCATCGCGACCTTGGTGAACCGCACGCCTTCGCTGGTCAGCGCATCCTTGACGACCTCGTACGCGCCCGCGCTCACCCCGCCGGACGTCACGATCAGGTCGGCGTGCTCGGCGTGCTTGGCCAACGTCTCCCGGAAGGTGTCGACGTCGTCGACGACGCTGCGCACGACGTCCACCTCGCACCCGAGCGCCCGTATCGCCGCCGCCAGCATGATGCTGTTTGACTCGTAGATCTGGCCATGGCGCAGCGGTTCCGGCGGCAGCACCAGCTCCGTTCCGGTGGACAGCACCAGCACCCGCAGTCCCGCCTTCACCGCCAGCTCCGCACGCCCCACAGCGGCGGCCAGCCCGAGCTGGGCCGCGCCGAGCAGCGTGCCCTCCCGGAGCGCGACGTCGCCCCCGGTGACGTCCTCGCCCGCCCGCCGGACGCTGTTGCCGGACGAGGCCGCCGCGAACAACCGCACCCGCTCGGTGCCGCCGTCGGTGTCCTCCACCTTGACGACGGTGTCCGCCCCGTCCGGTATGGGCGCGCCGGTCATGATCCGGTGCGCGGTGCCGGGTGCCAGCGGCGGGCCGTCGGTGCGCCCCGCCGGGATGTCGGCGGCGACCGGCAGCTCGACCGGCGACTGCTCGGACGCGCCCGCGATGTCGGCGGCCCGCGCCGCGTAGCCGTCCATCGCCGCGTTGTCGAACGGCGGCAGCGACACGCCCGCGGTGACGTCCTCGGCGAGCACCCTGCCGTGGCACTGCTCAAGCGGTAACGTCGTGGTGCGCGCGGCTGGCAGCAGTGTGGCGACGGTGGCCTTGTACTCGGCGACGGAGAGGGGCTGGCTCATGGTCGTGATCCTCTCGCGTCCGACTGTCGGGGCGCCACATGGCCGCGTGCTTCGCGAGGTTCCGTCGCGAGCGCACCGGATCTCACTCGTGAGCGGACGGTGATCTGCGCGCGTTAGTCTCCTGTGTGTGACGGACGAGCAGGTCGGGGACCTCACGGGACGCCGATTAGGCAATTACCGCATCGACGGTGTCCTTGGCAGGGGCGGAATGAGCGTCATGTACCGGGCCACGGACGTCCGGCTCGGGCGCAAGGTGGCGCTGAAGGTCATCGGCGAGCACCTTGGCGCCGACGCCGAGTTCCGGGAACGGTTCGTCGACGAGGCCCGCAACACGGCCGCCATCGACCATCCCAACATCGTCCCGCTCTACGACTTCGGCGAGGTCGACGGCATGCACTACCTCGGCATGCGCCTCGTTGACGGCTCCGATCTCGCCAGCCTGATCTCCGACGGCCCGATGCGCCCGGAGCGCGCGGTGGGCCTGCTGGAGCAGGTCGCGGACGCGCTGGACACGCTGCATCGGCGCGGGCTGGTGCACCTCGACGTCAAACCGGCGAACGTGCTCGTCACGAAGCGGGAGTCGATGCGTGAGCACGTCTACGTCGCCGATTTCGGGCTGACCCGGCGCGGCGCGACCGGGCACCGCACCAGGGGCGGGGACTTCCTCGGCTCGCCCACCTACGCCGCACCGGAGCACCTGCGCGGCGAGCCGCTGGACGGCAGGACCGACCAGTACGCGCTGGCGTGCGTGCTGTTTGCGTGCCTGACCGGCCGTCCGCCGTTTCCCGGCGACGTGCAGACCGTGATCAAGGGGCATCTCAACCTCTTGCCGCCGTCCGCAGTGCGGCTCGTGCCGAGCCTGCCGCAGGCGATTGACGTCGTGCTGGCGAGGGGCATGGCCAAGGACCCCGCGCGGCGTTACGACAACTGCGTGGCGCTGCTGGCAGCGGCGGCCGAGGCGCTGACACCGTCCCGCCCACGCGAGCCCCAACACGAGGCGCACCGCGAGCTCCAACACCAGGGCAACGGCCACCCGCCGCACGGACTACGTCCCGGGATGATGGCACCGCCGCCAGCCCGGCGCGGCCCGGGTCCCGTTCCACCTCCCGGGTACGGTTCGCCCCCGCCGGAACCCGCGCCCGCGAGCAGGCCCGCGCCCGCTCCCGCGCAGCAGCGGCAGGAGCAAAACCCCCAGCCGAGCTGGCTGGTTCCGCTGTTGTTCTGCGCCATCGTCGTCCTGGTGCTGTTGCTCGCGGCTGTGATCATCGCGACGACGTGAGCGTCCGCCGGGCATTGCGACCCCTCGCAAGGGCCACCCGAGGTTGCACTCGCATGGCGAGAGTGCTAAACACGTGATTGGCACTCTCACAGGGAGAGTGCTAGCGGGAACGGCTCCGAATGCCGGTCTCGCTTGAAGGTCGGGACGGTGAGGCTTGGCTCGGACATCCGAGCAGGTCGTCCGTCGCGGGCACCGAGCCTGGCCAAGTTGCAGAGTCCTGCCGTGTGAGCCTCGCGGTGAGCACGGCGCCCAATACCGGAGGACCACACCGAAATGGCCAAATTGATCGCGTTCGACGAGGACGCCCGCCGTGGTCTTGAGCGCGGCCTCAACATCCTCGCCGAAGCCGTCAAGGTGACGCTCGGCCCCCGTGGCCGCAACGTCGTGCTCGAGAAAAAGTGGGGCGCGCCGACCATCACCAACGACGGTGTCTCCATCGCAAAGGAGATCGAGCTCGAGGACCCGTGGGAGAAGATCGGGGCCGAGCTCGTCAAGGAAGTAGCAAAGAAGACCGACGACGTCGCAGGTGACGGCACTACCACCGCCACCGTGCTCGCCCAGGCTCTCGTCAAGGAAGGCCTGCGCAACGTCGCTGCCGGTGCCGACCCCATCGCTCTCAAGCGCGGGATCGAGCAGGCCGTCGAGGCCGTCACCGAGCAGCTGCACAAGGCAGCCAAGGAAGTCGAGACCAAGGAGCAGATCGCTGCTACCGCCTCGATCTCCGCCGCTGACCGCACCATCGGTGAGCTGATCGCCGAGGCGCTCGACAAGGTCGGCAAGGAAGGCGTCGTCACCGTCGAGGAGAGCCAGACCTTCGGCCTCGAGCTCGAGCTGACCGAGGGTATGCGCTTCGACAAGGGCTACGTCTCGGGTTACTTCGTCACCGACGCCGAGCGTCAGGAGACGGTGCTCGAGGACCCGTACGTCCTGCTCTACGGCTCGAAGATCTCCAACGTCAAGGACATGCTCTCGCTGTTGGAGAAGGTCATGCAGTCGAACAAGCCGCTGCTGATCATCTCGGAG
>WHTY01000069.1 GCA_009377475.1 Actinophytocola sp. | reverse complement strand
GTCGAACCGGGACGCTCAGCATTGGAAATGTCCAAGCGAGTCGTCTTCCAACAGATGCTCGCCCGGATCCGCACGCTCGGCGACGTCGACTACGTGATCGTCTACAAGCTCAACCGGATGGCGCGAAACCGCGTCGACGACGCCATCATCATGGCCGACCTCCGCAAACGCGGCGTCTACCTCGTCTCCGCCACCGAATCGATCGACGACACGCCGGTCGGGCAGCTCATGCACGGCATCCTCGCCGCGTTCAACGAGTACCAGTCCCGCGAGTCCGGCGCCGACATCGCGTACAAGATGGGCCAGAAGGCACGCAACGGCGGCACCCTCGGTCGCGCACGCCTGGGCTACTTAAACGTCATCGACCGCTCCGACGGCCGCGAGATTCGCACGATCGCCGTCGATCCGGAACGAGCCCCGCTCATCCGCCTGGCCTTCGAGCTCTACGACACCGGCGACTACACCCTCACCGACCTGTCCGACGAGCTGTACGACCGCGGGCTACGCACCCGCCCCACCGCGCAGCACCCCGCCAAGCAGGTGTCGATCAACAAGCTCTCGCAGATGCTGCGCGACCGCTACTACCTCGGGTACGTGACGTACAAGAGCAAGGAGATCAGAGGCCGGCACGAGCCCCTCATCGACGAGGCGCTCTTCTACCGAGTCCAGGACCGGCTCGAAGCCAGCTCGACCGCACGGGAGCGCAAACGGAAGCATCACCACTACCTCAAGGGGTCGCTGTTCTGCGGACGCTGCCGACGAGCCGGGGTCACCGGCCGGATGATCATCCAGCGCACGGTGAACCGCCACGACGTCGAGTACCGGTACTTCTTCTGCCGCAACAAACACAAGGGCACCTGTGACGCGCCCCACATCAACGTCGCGCTCATCGAGGACGCCGTCGAGCGGCACTACGCCACCACCCGCTTCGACCAGCAGTTCATTACCCACGTTCGCGCCCGCTTGGCCGAAGCCATCGGGCGGCAAGAAGAAACCGACCGGTTACTCGAGCAACAAGTCACGGCCGAACTACGAGCGCTCGACACGAAGGAGGAGAATCTCGTCGACCTCGCCGCCGACGAAGCCCTCCCCCAATCCAAGATCAAGGCCAAGCTCCGCGAGATCGCGCACGAGCGGGAGAGGCTCACCCACCGCTTCACCACCATCACCGACGAACTCTCCGAAACCGCGCGTCTCGTCGAAGCAGGATTGAAACTCCTGGAAAACCCCGGCGAGCTCTATCGCCGGTGCAACGACGACCAGCGGCGGATGCTCAACCAGGCCATCTTCGAACGCATATACGTGACAGACGACGAGGTCACCGACCAGGAGCTACACCAGCCCTTCGCACGGCTCCACGAGGCCCAACACGCCTACCGCCTGGCAGCGGACGAAACCCGCCCAGATCCATCCGCAGGCCAAGAAGAAAGCGGGGCCGACTCCCGTGTGGGAATCGGCCCCGCCGTGGGCGTTTCAGGCCTACTCGGAACCCTGCCTTTGGCCCAGGGTTCTAATAAGCCTCCCAAGGTGGAGGTGCCGGGAATCGAACCCGGGTCCTCTGTCGCCTCAACAGGGCTTCTCCGTGCGCAGTTCGCTGTGTCTCTACTCGGCCCCACCGGTCACGCGAACAAGCCGATGTGACGGGCCCAGCCGCTGTTCGATGTCCCACCGAGGCCCGCGGCCGACCTCGGCGGTAAGTCCTCCTAGCTGATGCCGGTTACTGGGCCGGAGGCACTCCCAGACCGACAGACTCGCACTCGCTTAGGCAGCGAGGGCGAAGTCGCGCTGACTATTCGTCTTGGCGCTTATAAGTTGCGACGACGCTTAACGGTGGTCTCTCGCCTGCACCGGCACGCTTCTCCTGAATCAACGTCCAGAGTCGAAACCGTTCACCCCCTAGCTAGCGGGTTCACTGCACTCAGGATAACGCCTCGGGCAACCGCGTTTGTTCCCGCACACGATCAGCTGTCTTCCCAGCGGAACACCCGCGTCGCCACGAACCCGACGACAACGGTGAACCCGATGAGGATCGCGGCGGGCAGCAGGATCGCGTCGAACCCCTGGCCACGGACGAGCACCGCGCTCATGCCCTCGTTCAGATGCCGCATCGGAAACGCCAGGGACAACGTCTGCAGCCACTGCGGCACCTGGTCGATCGGGAAGAACGACCTGGAAAGGAACGCCATCGGCAACACGTTCGCCGCGCCGGTCGCGGCGATGTTGGCTTCGCTCACCACGCCGCGCACCAGAGCCACCACGGTTCCGGCCTGCGCCCGATCGCTCGCGGCGAACCGCAGCGTGACGTCGTCACGGCGCTGCTCGACGTACGCGGGCAGGTCACCGGCCTTGACCTGCGCTTTCCTTCCGGTCCCATATGCCCGATCCTTGGCGATTCGCACGGCCTTCGCACGCACTTTTGGTGAATCCGGCTCACGTCTACGCCGCCGGCCCGGCGCCCTCCGCCGAGCCGCCGAAGTTGATCAACTACCTGCGCCGTGTGACCACAAGAACCGGTCGAAACGGACACCGAATGGTCACAGCGCGCGGCAAGTTGATCGACTTCGGCGGAGGGCGGAGCGCTCGGGGCAGGCCGCCGAGCCAGCCGGTCAGTACGGTGAGCGCCGCCCGGTCAGGCCACGCCGAGCAGCCGCGCCGGGGCGTCATGCAGCACCGAGCGGAGGAAGTCGTCCCCGAGGCGGTCGTCGGCGGCCCACGAGGCGATCGCGCGGAGCTGCGTCGCGTACTCATACGGGATGTTCGGAAAGTCCGTGCCGAGCAGCACCCGGTCGGCGACGTCGACCAGCCGCGCGGGCCAGTCGGACGGCAGCGGGTTCATCGCCTCGCTGAACGGCGTCCCGACCATCGTCGTGTCGATGTACGTCCTGGGATACCGCGCCACCAGGTCCAGCGCGGCGTCGAACTCCGGCATCCCGGCGTGCGCGAGCACCGCCGTCAGCCGGGGATGCCGGGCAAGCACCTTCTCGAAGACGTCGAGCCCGGTGTAGTCGCCGGGGACAGGGCCGTGGCCGCAGTGCACCACGACCGGCACCCCTGCCTCGGCGAGCAGCCCCCACGCCGAGTCGAGCAGGTCATCGCGCGGGTCGTAGGAACCCACCTGAACGTGCGCCTTGAAGCACCGCGCGCCGGAGTCCAACGCCGACGCGACGACGTCCGCGACGCCGGGTTCCGGGTACAGCGTGGCCGTGGGCACCGCCTCGGGGACACGCGCGCCGAAGTCCAGCGCCCACGACGTCAGCCACTCCGCCATGCCCGGCTTGTGCGGATACACCAGCGGCGCGTACCGCAGCACGCCCAGCGAACGCAGCACGTCGATCCGCTCGGACTCCGGCAGCCGGTACGCGACTGGCCACTGGACGCCGTAGTGCCGCGACGCGTCGTCGAAGTACGCCCAGACCTTGCGCATCACGCGGTCCGGCAGGAAGTGCACGTGGATGTCGACCAGCCCAGGCAGGCCAAGCGAACGCACCCATGCGGGCACGTCGGCGTCGGTCGCGGGACCAGTCACCGGGCGACTCAGACCTTGCCCTTCGCCCGACGCCCAACAGCCCGCAGGATCTCGCGGCGGGCGTCGCGCGTGGCGATGTCGCGGCGCTTGTCGTGGACGCGCTTACCCTTCGCCAGCGCCACCTCGACCTTGACCTTGCCGTCGGAGAAGTACAGCGACAGCGGGATCAGCGACAGCCCCGCTTCCTTCGTCTTGCCGATGAGCTTCTCGATCTCCTGCTTGTGCAGCAGCAGCTTGCGACGACGTCGTGGCTCGTGGTTGGTCCAGGTGCCCATCTCGTACTCGGGGATGTGCAACCCACGCAGCCACACCTCGCCGCCCTCGACGTAGGCGAACGCGTCAGCCAGCGATGCCCTGCCAGCGCGCAGGCTCTTGACCTCGGTGCCGACCAGCACGACCCCCGCCTCGTAGGTGTCCACGATCGAGTAGTCGTGCCGCGCCTTGCGGTTGCTGACGATCACCTTGCGGCCACGTTCCTTGGACATGCTTCCACCTTACGGGCCAGCGCACACCGATTTCGTCAGTGCCGGACGTAGAGCCGCAGTGTCACGTAGCCGACCAGCGACGAGATCAGCATGGCCGTGAGCAGCAGGATCGGCGAGATCACGAACGCCGTGTAGAACGTGCCGGGGAACCGCACCACGTTCTCCAACTGGTTCGCGAAGCCGGACGGGAGCAGCACTTGCATACTGAGCAACCCGCTGATGGCCAGTACGGCGCCGATGGCGCCGGCGACCATCGCTTCCAGTAGGAACGGCAACTGGGTATACCAGCGCGTCGCGCCGACCAGGCGCATGATGCCGACCTCGGTTCGTCGGGTATACGCCGAAATCTGAATCATATTCGCGATCAGCAGGAGGGCGGCGAGCAGCAGCACCAGCGACCCGACGAAGGTGACGTTGCGCAGCACTCGTAGCGAGTCAACCAGCCGGTCCACCGTCTCGCCGCCGTCGTGGATCAGCGACACGCCCTGCCGCTCCGAGAAGCCCTTCACGACCGCACCGGACTGCTCTGGCGACTTCAACCGCACCTGCAAGGATGCGGGGATGGCCTGCGGCGACGCCAGTTCGAGCATGGTCGGCTCGTTCTTGAACGCCTTCTTGAACACCTCGTACGCCTCGGTCTGGTTCCGGAAGACGACGGTGTCGACGGCGGGGTTGAGCTCGAGGTCCTGCTTCAACGACGCGCACGGCTGCGCCGTGCAGTTCGTGTCCTTCTTGCTGATCTCGTCGGTAAGGAAGACCGCGACCTCGAGCTCGTCGAGGTAGTTGTCCTTGGTGAGGTCGACCGCCTTGACCACCATCAACCCGACCCCGAACATGATGAGGGAGATCGCCGTGGTCAGGATCATCGCGACGGTCATCGTGACGTTCCGACGCAGCCCGGTCGAGACCTCACTGAACACGAAACTGGCGCGCATCTGACGAACTGTCCTTGGGGTCGGGGGTCAGGGGGCGGGGATCAAGTCGGGGGTCAGTGGCCGTAGCCGTAGACGCCTCTGGCGTCGTCGCGAATCACCCTGCCGAAGTCGAGCTCGACCACTCTCCTGCGCATCGAGTCAACGATCGACTGGTCGTGGGTCGCCATCAGCACCGTCGTGCCCGTCCGGTTGATCCGTTCGAGCAGCAGCATGATGTCCTGGCTGGTATCGGGGTCGAGGTTCCCGGTCGGCTCGTCGGCGAGCAGCATCAGCGGCCGGTTGACGAACGCGCGCGCGATCGCGACGCGCTGCTGCTCACCACCGGAGAGCTCCCTCGGCATGCGGTCGGCCTTGCCGTCGAGACCGACCAGCTCAAGCACCTCCGGCACGACCTTGCGGATCGTGTGCGCAGGCTTGCCGATCACCTCGAGCGCGAACGCGACGTTCTCGAACACCGTCTTGTTGGTGAGCAGCCGGAAGTCCTGGAACACGCAGCCGATCGTCTGCCGCAACCTCGGCACCCGCCTGCGCGGCAGCTTCGCGACGTCGAAGTTGGAGACGAACACCTTGCCCCTGCTTGGCACCTCTTCGCGCAGCAGCAACCGCAGGAACGTCGACTTGCCCGAACCGGAAGGACCGATGACGAACACGAACTCGCCCTTGCCGACGTCGACGGAGACGTTTTCGAGTGCGGGCCGGGTCGAGGTCTTGTAGACCTTGCTCACGTTCTCTAGCCGGATCACATCGCGGAGCCTACCTCGCGGGGGTGTGAAGCCGTGGTTGCGTCCGTGGCCCGGTGGCGGCACTCACTCCGTGGTGCGTCAGCCGACGTGTTCGCTCGCGGCGATCTCCTGCTCCTTGCGCCAGCGGATACCGGTTTCCAGGAAGCCGTCGATGTCGCCGTCGAGCACCGGCGTCGGGTTGCCGACCTCGTGCTCGGTGCGCAGATCCTTGACCATCTGGTACGGGTGCAGCACGTAGGAGCGCATCTGGTTGCCCCAGCTCGACCCGCTGTCCTTGAGCGCGTTCAGCTCAGCGCGGTCTTCCTCCTGCTTGCGCGCCAGCAGCTTTGCCTGCAGCACCTTCATGGCGGCGATCTTGTTCTGGAGCTGCGACTTCTCGTTCTGGCAGGAGACGACGACGCCGGTGGGGACGTGGGTCAGCCGGACAGCCGAGTCCGTGGTGTTGACGCTCTGCCCGCCCGGCCCCGACGAGCGGAAGACGTCGATCCGGATGTCCTTCTCCGGGATGTCGATGTGGTCGACTTCCGCCACCTCGGGCAGCACCTCGACGTGGGCGAACGACGTCTGCCGCCGGTTCTGGTTGTCGAAGGGCGAGATGCGCACCAGGCGGTGTGTGCCCTGTTCGACCGAAAGCGTGCCGTATGCGTAGGCCGCGCTGATCTTGAACGTCGCGGATTTGATGCCCGCTTCCTCCGCGTAGGAGATGTCGTAGACCTCGACCGGGTACTCGTGCCGCTCCGCCCAGCGCAGGTACATCCGGTACAGCATCTGCGCCCAGTCCGCCGCGTCGACGCCACCGGCCTCGGAGCGGATGGTGAGGACGGCGTTACGGTCGTCGTACTCCCCGGCGAGCAGGGTGCGAACCTCGAGCCCCGAGATGTCGCTGGCGAGCTCGGCGCGCTCCTTGTCGGCCTCCGCCTTGAGGTCGTCGGAGCCTTCCTCGGTGGCCAGCTCGTACATCACGGCGAGGTCGTCCAGCCGCTGCCGCAGTTCGGAGACCCTGCGCAACTCGCCCTGCCGATACGACAGCCGGCTGGTCACCTGCTGCGCCGTGGCCGGGTCGTCCCACAGGTTCGGGCTGGCCGCCTCCTCTTCGAGGGAAGCGACTTCGGCACGCAGCGCATCGAGGTCCATCACCGACTCGACCTGGCTCAGCGTGGCAGTCAGGTCCTTGAGCTCTGCTTCGACGTCCGCACTCACAACAGTCAAGGTTACCCGGCCAGGGCGCGCGCTATGCCCCTGGCGTGTCTGGTGGGCGCTCAGCCCTCGGCGATGGTGTCGATGAACTTCAGGGCAGCCTTGGCGTGGGTCTGCCAGAACGTCGCGATCGCCGTGTCGGTGGGGTTGTCCGCAGCGCGTACCGCGGCCTTGGCCTCGGTGAGTTCGGTGTTGTAGCGCTCACGCGCTTCACCGAGCAGGGCGTTACGTTGCTTGGTGGCCAGCTTCTCCGCGTTGACGACCCTGAGCAGGAGCGTGCTGCGGATGTGGTCTGGCCCGGCGTCCGTTGTCGCCCAGCGCTTGAACTCCTTCTTGCCCGCCGCCGTGATGATGTACTGCTGGCTGGCACGCGGTCCCTGCTTGCCGAGGCGCACGAGACCGCGCTCGGCGAGCGCGGGCAACTCTCGGTACACCTGGCTACGGGTGACGCTGAAGAACGCACCGTAAATCTCGCCAGCGGCCGCGACGAGCTGGCCGCCGGTGGCAGGACCGTCATGCAGCAAGCCAAGCAGCGCTGCGGAGGTCGCATTCAGCTCAGTCACATTTCCACGGTGCCACTACCAGCCCATTCTGTCCACTGTGGTCACCTGATCTGTCCACAGTGGCGATCTCAGGTGGTCATCGGGCGCCCGGATCTGCCGGGACCGGGGTGTGCTCGGCCGCGGCTGCCGGTTCTGGCGCGCGGGGCCGTGGCACATCGCGGTGGTACCCCGCCGCGACCTGCCGACGTTCGCACCACAGGTGGTACACGGCGATGGCGAAGATGACCGAGCCGACGACGTTGGCCAGGAAGTGCCACCAGATCCGATACGTCCACAAACCAGGCCCGGGTTCGAGTAGCCCGAACCACGTCGACAACCCGATCGCCTGACTCGCACCCAACGCCACCGACAACGTCAGCACCAGATGCTCGACACCATGGATGCCCTGCATCAACACGCCCATCCGACCCCACTTGCGCGCCTTCGTCGACAGTGCGCGGCGGGTGATGAGCACGACCCCGACCAGCCCGGCCAGGAAGATGAAGTTACCCGTCAGATGCAGGATCTCCATACCAAGCGACGGCTTGTCCGGCGCCACCTGACCAAGCCCGTTCGCCAGCCCGGTGCCCAACGGCGTCATCCACGCCTTGTCATTCGGATGCGCTATCCAATACGCCACCTGGGCGACATGCTCCTGGACATGTCCGAACTGCCCGACGACGCCCAGCCCGATGACACCGACCGACAGTTGGTACACCCACGGCCGCACTCGCCCCCGATTGGCGTACGCCAGCACGCCGACCGCCGCCCACATCGCCACCGCCCACAACACCAGGCCAGCGGCTCCCACTGAGTCCAGCATGGACACCGTCACGTTCATGCCATGTAGCGTCCTCTGGCGAGCCAGCAGGCAGGCACGAAAGCACCCAATCGGACTACACCGGGGTGTCCGGCGCGGGCCACTCCGGCTCCGGGTCCGGCTCGGGCGCCGAGGGGCGGCGCCGGGGCCAGGGCAGCAGCCGCCGGAGCAGCGGCCATGCCAGGATCACCGCGATGATCGCGTACACCGTGACGGAGAACCCGGTGTTCACCAGCCCGCCGAGGTCGCCGTCGGTAATCTGCAACGCCCGGCGCATCTGCAGCTCCGCGCTCGGCCCGAGGATCACGCCGATCACGACAGGCAGCGCCGGCAGCCCGAACCGTCGCATCAGGAAGCCGATCACGCCGATGACCAACAGCACGATCAGGTCCGCCACGCTGCCGCTGACGGCGTACGCCCCGATGCTGGCGAAGAACAGGATCACCGCGTACAGGTACGGACGCGGGATGCGCAGCAGCTTCGCCCACATCGGCGCGAGCGGCAGGTTCAGCAGCAGCATCACGGTGCCGATGAACAGGCTCGCGATGAGTGTCCACACCAGCTCGGACTCCGCCTGGAACAACAGCGGCCCCGGCTGGATGCCGTACTGCTGGAACGCCGCCAGCATGATCGCCAGGAAGTCCGGGGCGCCGATGGTCACCGCAAGGTCGGCCACCAGTGGCGCCAGCAGCACAAGCAGCATCGTGCCGGACATGGCGCCGATGAAGTTGCCGATCGCGGCGGCGGCCAGCGCCTGCGAGCCCCTGCCGCGTTTGGCCATCGGATGTCCTTCGATCGCCGTCACCACCGACGCCGACTCGCCCGGCGTGTTCAGCAGGATCGACGTCGTCGAACCGCCGAACATCCCGCCGTAGTAGATCCCGGCGAACATGATGAACGCCCCGGTCGGCTCGACGCTGTAGGTGACGGGCAGCAGCAGCGCCACCGCCATCGCGGGCCCGATGCCTGGCAGCACGCCGATCGCGGTGCCGAGCAGCACGCCGAGCGCGGCGAACGCCAGGTGCGTCGGGGTGATCGCCGTGGCGAAGCCGCCCAGGAGGTTGGCGAAGGTGTCCATGTCAGACCACCCCCGCCAGCGGCCCGCCGGGCAACGGCACGCCGAGCACGGCGACGAACAGGAAGTACGTCAGCACCGACAGCGCCACCGCGATCAGCGGGTCGCGCACCCAGTTCCTGCTGCCAAGCGCGTATGCCGCGCCCCAGAACAGGATCGCGCCCGAGATCGGGAACCCGACGACGTCGATCAGCATGATGTTGGCGCAGAACACGCCGACCAGCAGCGGCACCGTCTTCGGCCCCACCGGGCCGCGCTGGGTGAAGTCTTCCGCCATGCTGAGGGCGTCGACGATCACCAGCGCGCCCAGTGCCACGAGGAAGGCGGCCATGCCGAACTCGGAGTGCCGCCGCAGCCAGCGTGTCGCGGCTCGCACGGTGCCGGTGCCGGTGCCTGATGATTCGGGCCTGCGAGCAGCCCTCGCATCTGATGATTCGGGCCTGCGAGCAGCCCTCATGCCAGCTCCAGGTCCTTGAGGATGCGCTCGACCTCGGCGTTCTGGTCCTCGATGTACTTGCCGAACTCGTCACCGGTGAGGAAGGCGTCGCCCCAGTTGTTGGTCTGCAGCGCTTCCTGCCACTCCGGCGAGTCGTGCACCTTCGTCATGACGTCGATGAGCGCCTTGCGGTCGGCGTCGCTGATGCCGGGCGGGGCGACGATGCCGCGCCAGTTGGTGAACTCGACGTCGATGCCCGCCTCCTGCAACGTCGGCGCGTCGACGCCGTCCACCCGCTCCTTACAGGTCACCGCGAGCACCCGCAGCTCACCGGCCTCGATCTGGTCCAGATACTCGCTGATACCGGAGGCGCCGAACGCGACCTTGCCGCCGAGGAGCGACGCGAGCAGCTCGCCACCACCGTCGTACGGGATGTAGTTGACGTCCTCCGGCTCGATGCCGACCGCCTCGGCGGTGAGCATCGGCGCCAGGTGGTCGGGGCCGCCCGGCGACGAGCCGCCACCGACCGGAACCTCACCGGGGTTGGCCTTCCAGTCCGCGATGAGCTGGTCGATCGTGGTGTACTCCGAGTCCTTCGGCACCACGATGATCTCGGGCTCCTCCACCGTCCGCGCGACCGGCGTCGTGTCGGCGAGCGACGACGGCGACGTGTTGGTGTAGGTGCTGCCAACGATGCCGAGGCCCATCTGCATCGCGAGCTTGCCGTTGCCCTTCTCATTGACCAGCCTGCCGAGGCCGACCGTGCCACCCGCGCCGGGGAGGTTGAACACCTCGACCGTCCTCGCGAGCCTGGTCTCCTCCATGGTCTTGGCGATGGTGCGGGCGGTGGTGTCGTACCCGCCGCCCGGCGAGTTCGGCACCATGATCCGCAGACCTGTCATCTGCTCCTCGCCGCTGGCGCCACCGGCCGCGTTGCATGCCGTCAGCGTGACCGCCGCCGTGGCGGCCGCCGCGACGGCCAACAGCTTGCGCATCCTCACTGTGGTCCCTGCCTCTCGTCGTTGAGTGCCCCGAATAGTGAGGTGGCCCGTCGCGGTTCGTCTCGCTTGCGGCCGCGGCGTTCGTTGTGGTCATTGTGTTCACGGGCATCACGGCTGTCCTCCCGTCACACTGAGGACACTTCGCTGAACGACGCTTTCAGCGCATGAGCACTGCGAGGAGGTGAGAGACGTGGGCAGCAAGGGCTCACTGGCGCGACAACTGCTGGTATTGCAGTTGCTGATCGTGCTGGTGCTGCTCGCGGCCGTGGCCGCCGTCAGCATCTCGCAGGCGCACGACGACTTCCGCGACACCGAGGGACGCCGGATGCTCGGGATCGCCGAGAGCGTTGCGGCGAACTCCACCACGCGTCAGTTTCTCGCCGACCCCAAGCTGCACCACACGCTCGCACCGATTGCCGAGTCCGCGCGGGTGCTCTCCGGCGCCGAGTACGTCGCCGTCACCCGCCGCGATCTCACCGTGCTCGCCTCGCAGGACCCCGACCACATCGGCAAACCGCTGCCGCTCGGAGAGTCCACCGGGACGCAGGGCCGATCTCGGGTCGGAGTCGGCGTCTTCGACGACATGGTCATCGCACGCGCCCGTCATCCACATCGACCGCCACACCGTCATCGGCTATGTCGCGGCCGCGCAGCAGCGGCCGAGCTGGTGGGAGCTGGCCGCAGACTCGCCCGGCAACCTCGTGCTGTTGCTCGGGATGGCAACGGCGCTGGGAGTCGCGGGCTCGCTGTGGCTGGCGTGGTGGGTCAAGCGGCAGACGCTCGGGCTTGAGCCGCGCGAGATCACGGGCCTGGTGGAGCACCGGGAGGCGATGTTGCACGGCATCAAGGAGGGCGTCCTGGGCCTCGATCAGCAGCAACGCGTCACGCTCGCGAACGAGAAGGCGAAGGAGCTGCTCTCGCTGCCCGCCGACGTCATCGGCCGCAGCGTGCACGATCTTGGGCTCAACGACCGCGTGGTCGACGTCCTCACCGGACAGGCGCACGGCACCGACCAGATCGGGCTGCGCAAGGGAAAGGTGCTGATCACGAACCGGAGGCCGATCCGGCTCGGCGACAAGGAGCCGGGTGCGGTCGCCACGCTGCGCGACCGCACCGAGCTGGTCCAGTTGCGCGACCAGTTCGACGCCAACCGCAACACCACCGAGACACTGCGCGCGCAGGCGCACGAGTTCAGCAACCGGCTGCACACGATCGCCGGGCTCATCGAGCTTGGCGAGTATGACGAGGTCAGCCGCTACATCGACCGGCTCAGCGCATCCCGTGACCGGTGGCAGGCCGAGGTGACGGAGCGGATCGACGACTCGGCGGTCGCCGCCCTGCTCGGCGCGAAGGCGAGCCTGGCAGCGGAGCACGGCGTCGGGCTGCGGGTGTCCGAACGCACCGAGCTGGACGCAGTGGACGAGGGACTGTCTGCGGACCTGGTGACGGTGCTGGGAAACCTGGTGGACAACGCGCTCGACGCACTGCGCGGGCACGCCGACGGCCGTCCCGGCTGGATCGAGGTGGACCTGCGGCGCGACGACGGCGCGGTACGGGTCGAGGTGCGCGACTCAGGGCCGGGTATCGCGCCTGAGATCGTCGAGGAGGTGTTCCGCAACGGCTTCACCACCAAGGCCGCCGAACAGGGCGGACAGCGCGGGCTCGGGTTGGCGCTGACAAGGCAGATCTGCGTACGCCGAGGCGGGACGGTCGAGGTGCGCAACGCGCAGGGCGCGGTGTTCACCGCCACGCTGCCGCTGACGCCGGAGGGGCGCACGTGATCCGGGTGCTCATCGTCGACGACGACTTCATGGTGGCCAAGGTGCACAGCGGGTACGTGGCCAAGACGCCAGGGTTCGAGGTGGCCGGGGTGGCGCACACCGGCGCCGACACGTTGCGCCTCGTCGCCGACCTGCGGCCGGACCTGGTGCTGCTCGACATCTATCTGCCCGATGTGCACGGTCTCAGCGTGCTCCGCACGATCCGGGGCGCTGCCGATGGGCCGGACGTGATCGTGATCAGTGCTGCCAACGACGTCGACACGGTGCGCGGCGCGATGCACGGTGGAGTGCTGCATTACCTGATCAAGCCGTTCACCTACGGCGCGTTGTACGACCAGCTCCAGCATTTCGCCGGGTTGCACGAGAAGCTCTCCGGGATGTCGGCGGCCGCGCAGTCCGATGTGGACCAGGTGTTCGGCGGCAGGCCGAGCGGCGCGTCGTCACTGCCGAAGGGGCTCACGGCAGAGACGGCGGAGCTGGTCGAGGGGGTGCTGCGCGGGGCGGACGGCGACCTGTCTGCCGCGGAATGCGCCGCCGAGGCGCGGCTCGCCAGGGTGAGCGCCCGGCGGTACCTGGAGCACTTCGTCCGCACCGGCCGCGCCGAAGTCCGGTTGCGCTACGGCGGCACCGGCCGGCCGGAACGCCGTTATCGCTGGACGACGCAGGCGTGAGGTGCGATGAAGGGATTCTTCCTTGCGTCTGGCGCAAGAAAGAATCCCTTCATTGCAGCATGCGGCCAAAAAGGTGAATAAGGTTCACGCGGATTTCACATCGCTCTAGAGTTGTTCCACCTTCATCAGCAAGGGGGACACATGCGCACAACGTTCACGATCCCTGTCCTCATCGGCCTCTGCGCGAGCCTGCTCATCCCCACGGCATCGGCTGGCGAAACCCCGCGGCGCGGACCGAGCAGGCACCAGTCGAGACGGTCGCCAGGGTGCGAGTGGCGTCAACCGACACACTGCGCGCCATGCAGGCGGCGGGCATCGACGTCACTCACGAGGTCGCCCAAGGCCCGAACGGTACCTTCGACGCCACCGTCATCCTTCCGGGTGGCGACCTCGACCAGGTGCGAGAGCACGGCGCGCGCGTGCTGGACACGCTCGCGGCGCCGACACAGGAGGAACTGGCCGCCGAGCTCAAAGGCAACGCCGCCACACTGACAGCAGCACAGAAAAGGCAGGCCAAACCCGCAGCGACCAGCCCAGACGGCGAGCGCGGCGCGTCGGACCGGCCCGCACCGAGCGCGCGGAACGGCACGCTGACCGTGCTGCGGGCGGACCGCTGGACGTCGGCAGACGGCGACTTCCTGTCCGTCGAGGTCCGCTCCGACCTCGGCGAGGACGACACCGTCGGAATCGAGACCGACCAGGGTGAGACGCACACGCTGAGCCCGTTCACCGATCGGGGTGTGTACCTCTACCACCGGATGACCCTGCCGGAGCCGTCGGACGCGCCGGTCGAGTCGATCACCGCGACGTCGTCGGATGGCACGTCGCTCACGTCACCGACCGCCGAGTGGGCGGCTGGCGACGTCTCCGGGTTCCCGGCGGGCTTCCAGTGGGGATTCACCGATGACGGTTACGTCGACGCCACCCAGTCGGACGAGACCATCGAGAAGCTCGCCGCGGAGTTCCCCGACCTGGCCGAGATCGTCGAACTGCCCCGCGAGACGCACGGCTACAACCTGCCGGACGGCACACCGCTGGCCGGACACGGCCGATACCCGTCAGATCCCTATACCGTTAAGGCGATTCGCATCGGCAAGGACCGCGACGGCTCGAAGACCGGCGTGCTGCTCTACTCGCAGGAACACGCACGCGAGTGGGTGACATCGCTGGTCGCGCTGGAGACCGCGCAACGGCTGCTGCACAACTACGGCAGCGACCCCACCACGACGTCCCTGGTCAACGACCTCGACATCTTCATCGTGCCGATGATCAACCCGGACGGCGTTGCGTACTCGCTGTACGACAACCGCCTCCAGCGCGACAACATGAACGTCGACGACTGCGACTACACCACCCCGACCAACGCGGGCATCGACCTGAACCGCAACTTCTCGGTCGGGTCGCTGTCGGACGGCTACGTGGGCGCGTCGAGCGACTGCACGAGTTCGGTCTACGCGGGCCCGAGCGAACTGTCCGAAGCGGAGTCGTCCAACGAGACCTGGCTGACGGAGACGTTCCCGAACATCACGTTCGCCATGAACACCCACAGTTTCGGCGGCTACTTCATGTGGTCTCCGGCGGCCTACCTGCCGGACCGCACCACGTTGCCACGGCCGGACCTGGCGACCGAGCAGTACTTCTTCCAAGCGTCGGAGACGATCCTGTCGCGCATCAAGGAGTACCGAGGCACCGTCGTCTGGCCGGGCCGCACCGGTCCGGTGGTCGACGTCCTCTACTCGGCGGCTGGCAACTCGGGCGACGAGCACTTCTACGACGACGAGGTCACGGACGAGCCCGACATCTACGCCTGGGACTTCGAGGTCGGCACGCCGCTCTGGGACGAGACGACGCAGCAGTGGGACACCTCGGCGGGCGGCTTCTTCTGGCCCGACTTCGAGACCGAGGGCTTCCAGCAGGCCATGGAGTTCGCGAACGGCTGGTACGGCATCCTCGAGGTCGCGCGGGCCTACGCCACTGACGACGACGCGCCGACGTCGACGGCGAACGTCGATGAGCGCGGCGTGTACGACGGGCCGGTCGACGTGTTCTTCGAGACCAGCGAGGCGGCGGAGATCTACTACACGATCGACGGTTCGCGGCCGGACTGGGACTCGCCGACGGTGCAGCAGGACGGCGTGCGGGGTGGCCCGGCGCCGGTGCGGATCACCGAGGACCGCACGAAGCTGCAGTGGTTCGCGGTGGACGAGGCGGGCAACGTCGAAGGCGGCTACGACCCCGACGGCACCCGCCGCCATGGGCTGAACCAGGTGACCGTGAAGATTCGCTGAACCAATTATTCGCACGCGGCTAATTTCAAAGAACAATTACCAAGCGAGAAATGGTTTTCGCGTGACGCGCAGTGGCTCACTTGTATTTACTCACATATACTACGGGAAGTTTATGTGATTAATTTCAGTCGATTCGTTCGCGCAGCGACGTTTTCGCCGAGCCACTGCCGTTCACGGCATCGTGCGGATGGTGCATGCGACTATGGCGACACGACTCAGCCGCCTCACGAGCTCGTGGCCAGGCATGGCAGTATGCCTGCTGGTGGCTGTCTCAGGGTGCACGACCATCACCCACGCCGCGATCGACCAGCGGCAAGAGAGCGAAGACGCACCGAGCGACAAGCAGGTGTCGCAGCCGAACGCGCTGAAACCCGACGTGCTCGTCATCAACGACCGCACATTAACCGAAAAGACCCGGAACCAAATTCGCCGAATTTCCGGGGTAGAAGCCGCGGCAGGATTGTCGGTGGGGTTATTCGCGCTCGGCGATCGAGCGATCAGCGTGGGCGCGGTCGAAGGCACGACGTTTCGACGTTTCGTCTCCGCGCATAAGACGACGTGGGACGCGGTGGGCGGCGGTGACGCGATCGTCTCCTCGCGGACCGGACTCGACGCGGGGACAACGCTGGAGTTCGCGAACAGCGACGTCTATTTGCACGTGGCCGACGTCGAGGACACTGTGCGCCCCCTCGACGCGCTGGTGAGCGTGCGGCGCGGCGCGCAAGTCGGGATCGACGGCAGCAACGCCGTCCTGGTTTCCATCGGGAAGGGCGCGCTCGACGAGGTGATCACGTCGATCAGCCACGTCGTCCCGTCCGGGACTCGAATCGACCGGCTCGCCGGCAGCGAAGTCGTGATGGGACTGCGCACGGCCACTGCGCCGCAGGCGGCGTTCGGCGGCAGCGAGCTCGGGTCGTTCTCGTACGAGTACTTCCCGGACGGCAGCGTGCGGCCCGATCCGGACTGGGTGGCGACATACATCCGCACCGAGGCCGTGCCGATTCTGGGCAACGTCACGTGTCACCGGGTGATGCTGCCCCGGCTGCGCGGCGCGCTCACCGAAGTCGTCCGCCATGGTCTCGCAGGTTCGATCAATCCCGACGATTACGGCGGCTGCTACGTGCCCCGCTTCATCGACCGCGACCCGCGCCGAGGGTTGTCGCTGCACACGTGGGGCATCGCGCTCGACCTCAACGTCGCGGGCAACCACCGGGGCACCCGCGGCGAGATCGACCGCCGCGTGGTCGACGTCTTCAAGCGGTGGGGCTTCGCCTGGGGCGGCGACTGGACGTACACCGACCCGATGCACTTCGAACTCGTCACCCGGTGACGTCTCAGTTGGAGCCGTGTTGTACCGACGCTGCCCTGTCATGTCGCGACTCCTCGCCGGCTCGGGCTGATGACGTCGACATCGGTCTCGGCCGCAGCGGCCAGCCAGACCGCACGCTCGAGGTCACCGGTGAGCTCGAGCAGCCACCGCAACAGGCCAACACCGTCGCCGCGCTGCAGGCCGTACGCCGCAGCGTGGGAAGCGATCGCTCTTGCGACCGTGCCCGGGTAGTCGAAGCCCGGACGCAGAGCCTCGGCGATGATCTGGCCCACGGCTCCGGGATCTTCCCGCTCGGCCAGCAGGTCGGCCGCGATCCGGTGTGGCCGAGTGACCGGCAGCCCGTGCAGCCAGATCCAAGCAGCATCCGCAACGCTGCCGCGGTGCAACCGCACGTCTCCACGGCGGGTTTGCTTCCGCCCCGGCAGCGTGAACTCATGGATCTCGGCAGGCAGGTGTCCGATGCCGTATAGCGCGGCCGCAGAACGGTAAGACACCACGCCATCGGCGGGCCCGCGTTCCCACACTGGGACAGCGGGGTTGAGCTGCATCCAGGCAGCCCGCAGTTCGAGGTGTTCGGCCTCCCCGGCACCCCGCACGCGGTAGACGCCACGAGCCACTCGTTCCAGAGCTGCGTTGCGCACCTGGCGAGACAACGTGGACCAGGCAACCCCGGTTGCCTCAATCTGTTGCTTAGTCACCAGCCCCCACTGCTCCTCCGCGATGAACAGCACGGTCGCCCATGATTCCGACTTCGACATAACTTCATTCTATAGCGATACCGCTACTAACCGCAGTATCTACGGTTGGTCATCTTCTAAATATATCGGCTGCGCTATCAAGTGAAGTACCGCGCAACGCCACCGCGCTTCCATTGAACTGATCAGACTGGCATCAGCTCGTACACGATGCCAGCATGTGTTCCTGGGCCGGGTAGAAGATCTCACCCGAGCAGGCACGTGCGGGCGGCAACCGGCTCGCCACAGGCGTAGGCGAGCATGCAGACGAACACTGCAGGCACCGGGATCCCGACCGGCACCTCGTTGAGCCCGACCGGCGCATCGTCGGCGACGGCGACCCGGTGGACGCAGATGTCGGCGGTCATTAGGGCTCGTAGTGAATCAAGTCATTGTGGTTCGGGTGTGTCGCGTTTCGGGTGGAGGCAGTAGTTCCAGTCGCCGTGCCAGGAGTCGCGGGTGATCGGGAGTTCTTTCGGGTGATCTGGGAGAACAGGGTGTTCGATCTTGTTCCACTTGCTGGTGCCAGGGGGCAGGTGACCGACGCTGATCTGTAGGCCGGTCTCGGCGGCCAGCGCGGCCAGTTCGGTTTTCCAGGCACGGCGGCGGTAGCCTGTTGCGCCATGGTGCAACCGCGAGATCAGCGGAGGCGCAAGCAGCGACGCCGCGAATCGGCGCGAGGCTGGATTCAGTCCGGCGCGAAGGTCACCATCAAGACCTACGCCAAACGCTATGGCGTCGACAGGTACACCGCTTACGAGGACCTCATCGCGATCGGCTTCGCGTTGCCGTCCTCCGCGGAACGATGGTCGAAGCGTCCGCCCGTCCGGCCCGACCGGGAACTCGACACCCACGCCAACGACCACTGGACGGTGATCGACGGACGCCGGTACTTCGTAGCGGGCTACACGCCAAACGGGGTGCCCTACGGGATCTTCGAGGACGAGTTGGACGACCAGGTACCACCCGACTCTGAAGATCCCTTCTGACCCGATTCCGCGCGTGGCCGGGGAGTTGGTCTGCGGGCAGTGCTCGCACGCAAGCGAGGAGGAACGGTGATGACGAAGCATGATCACGAGCTGCTCGACGAGATCGCGGACGAGGCGGAGCACGCGAGCCGGGTCAGCGGTAGATCTCTCGCCGGTGACCGACGTCGACGACGGTCACAAGAAGTACGCGGTCGTGGATCTCGTAGATGATGCGGTAAGTGTGCGCGGCCCGGATTCGCCAACCGTTGGAACCGGAGAGCTTCTTGCAGCCCGGCGGACGAGGGTTGCCTCCGAGTGATTCAATGGCCGCGAGAAGCTTGCGGCGCACCGGCGTTTCGAGACTTGCCACGACTTTGGCGGCACGGCGCGAGATCTCTACCTGGTAGATCACCGACGGCCTTCGGTCTCGGCGACCAGCCGGTCGAACGAGATCACTTCGTCCTCACCTGCGGCGATGCGCGTACGCGCTTCTTCGGCACGGCGGGACCAGTACTCGTCTTCGATCTTCTCGTAGTTCGCAGCGATGTCGGGCGGCATGAGCGCGGCGACCCGTTTTCCCCGGCGGGTCAGGTACACGAAGCTGTCGTCGTCACGTACCGCGTCGACCAGCTCAGCGAGCCGATCCCGGGCTTCACTGACCGGCACCTCGACAACCCCGGGCACATCATGAGGCGTGTGCGCTTCAGCAGTCATACCACTAAGTGTACAACTCAGGGGACTCGTACGAACAAGGAAAGAGTCCGCCCGCGGGCACGGCAGGCCACGCGCTGGGGCGCAGCCCTCGCGGCAGACGACTGGGGGATCTGACCCAGAGATCGCATCGTCCGACTGCCCGGACTGCGACAGGACGGCACCCGCACGAGGCCATCTGAGACTGACGAGACTGGCGTTCACCGCAGCTCTCGACGTCGCAGGCGCCCGCTTTGCTACACATCTGGCGACATGGCACGAAAAACGGCCCTCGGAGGTGATCCTCCGAGGGCCGTTTTACCTGGTAGCGGGGACAGGATTCGAACCTGCGACCTCTGGGTTATGAGCCCAGCGAGCTACCGAGCTGCTCCACCCCGCGTTGTGTTGTAACTACAACTCTACACCCCGGCCTCAACCGGCCTGCGGGCGGGGGTCGGTACTTCACCAGCCCCCGCCCGCAGACGCCTCAGCCGGACTCCTTGGCGCTGTTGTACTTGTCGCGCGCGGACTCAAGCTCCTGCAACGCCTCCGCCTCGGCCCGGTAGTCGCCCTCACGACGCGCCTGGAAAAACTTCTCGGCCGCCACCTGCATCTCCTCAGCGGCTGCCTGCATCTCCGCGTTGCCAGCACCTGGGTCACCGGCCCCGTCGGGCACCTGCTGTTCACCCTCATCGATGCTTGGGTCGCCCTCGATCTGCTCGGTCGTCGACTCACCAGCGCCCGCGCCGAGCACCTGCTCCAGCGCGCCCTTGAGCGTGGCGTCGTAGCCGACCCTGCCGCCGTGGTACACGAGCACCCGGTTGAGCTGCGGGAACGACGACTCCTGCCCGGTCCGCTCGATGTAGACCGGCTCGACGTAGATCAGCCCCTCGGCCACCGGCAGCGTCAGCAGGTTGCCGTAGTGAACCTGCGTGTTCTGCTGGGTCAGGATGTTGATCTCACGGCTGACCTGGGACGACGAGAGGAAGTCGTTCTGCACCAGCTGCGGACCCCGCGTCTGCGTCTCGCCCGGCAGTCGGCGCACCGTGATCGTGCCGTAGTTCTCGGGATCGGAGCTCGCTGAGACGAACGCGGACATGAACTGCCTGCGGAACGGCGTCAGCACGCTGGTCAGCTGGAACTGCGGCTCGGCCGTGTTCGGCTTCTGCGGGTCGGCCGCCAGGATGTAGTACGGCGGCTGGTTCGCGTCGCCGCCAGCACCCTGCACTGTCGGGTCCGACGGCACGCTCCACCGGTCCTCGTTCGAGAAGAACGTGCCAGGGTCGGTGACGTGGTACTTCGCCAGCAGCTCGCGCTGCACCTTGAACATGTCCTCCGGGTACCGGAAGTGCGAGGCCAACTCGTCGCTGATCTCCGACTTCGGCCTCACCGTCCCCGGGAAGATGTTCTTCCACGCGTTGAGCACCGGATCCTTCTCGTCGACGGTGTACAGATCAACAGTGCCGTCGTACGCGTCGACGGTCGCCTTCACCGAGTTGCGGATGTAGCTGATCTGCGTGTCCTTGATCCTCGGCAGACCAGAACGAGTCGTCTCGATGGCCTCACCAAGCTGTGTCTTCTGCGCATACGGGAAGTTCTTCGTTGTGGTGTAACCGTCGATGATCCACTTGATCCTGCCGTCGATCACAGCGGGATACGGGTCACCGTCGACCGTCAGCCACGGCGCCTTCTTCTCAACGCGCTCGGCCGGGCTCCGGTGGTACATGATCTTGGAACCCTCACCGATGACATCCGAGAAGATGAAGTTCTTCTCGCCGTGGTGCAGGGCGAAGATCGTCCGATCGAAGATGTTGTCGATCGGCACACCACCCTCACCCTGGTAGCGGTGGGTTTCGGTGGCCGTGTCGTACTCGCCCTGGTACTCGGCGTTTACTGCTGACGAACTACCGGCGATCGCGTAGTCGGTCACCAGCTCCCCGTAGTACACCCGGGGCTGGTCCACCTTGATGTCGCCCTGCGCCGTCGTGTCGCTGACGGTGTAACGCGGATAGCCGCCCTGACCCCCTGCTTGCTCGGCAGCCGCCTGCACCTGGTTGGCAGGCGCGGCGACGAAGCCGTTGCCGTGCGTGAACACCAGGTGCCTCGAAATCCAGTTCTGCTGGTTCTCCGCCAACGCGGCCGTGTTGATCTCACGCAGCGCGACGATGTAGTCCTGCTTCTTGCCGTCGATCTCGTAACGGTCGATGTCGAGCTGTTCGGGGAACCCGTAGAAGTTCCGTCGCTGCTGCTGCTGAGTGAAAGTGCGAGTCAGCAGGGTGGGGTCAAGCAGGCGCACGTTCGGCAACGTCGCCTTGTCGTTGGCCGCTTCATCCGCCGTGACCTCGGCCGATCCCTCATAGTCGATGTACGTGACGTCCTTCTCGGTGAGGCCGTACGCGTACCTCGTCTCCGTCATGTTGCGCTGAATCGCCTGCGATTCCTTCTGGATGGCGTTCGGGCTGACCGAGAACCGCTCCAACATCGCGGGCCACGCCGAGCCGACCAAAATGCCGGACACGATCAGCAGCACCAACGCGATCGCGGGCAACAGCAGATTACGCAGCACAATGGCCGCGAAGAACGCGAGCGCGCAGAACACCGCGATGCTCATCAGGATGAGCTTGGCCGGCATCACCGCGTTCAGGTCTGTGTAACTGGCACCGGTGAAGAGGTCGTTCCGCCCGTCTAGCAAGACGTTGTAGCGATCGAAGAAGTAGTCGACCGCCTTGACCAGGACGAAGAACCCCGCGGTCACGGCGAGCTGCACCCGCGCGGCGGTCGTGAACTGACCACCGCGACCGGCGACGCGAATGCCGCCGAACAAATAGTGCGTCGCCGCGGCGGCGACGAACGACAGACCGAGAATGACGAAGCCCCAGCCGATCAGCCAGTTGTAGAACGGCAGATCGAAGACGTAGAAACCAACGTCGTTGCGGAACTCAGGATCAGTGCGGCCGAACTCCCCGCCATTGAGGAACAACTGAATGGCACGCCAGTCCGCCTGCGCGGTCGCACCGGCGATCAGCCCGATCAGCGCCGGAATGCCGATGCCGAACAGCCGGACCCGCGCCACGACGGTCGAGCGATACCGCGCCAGCGGATCGTCCTCGCTGGCGACCGGCACGAATACCGGCCGGGTGCGATAGGCGATCGCCAGGCTGCCAGCCACGGCACCCGCGACGACGATTCCGACGATGAAGAACAGCGCGACCCTGGTCAGCACCATCGTGCTGTAGACGTTGGTGGCCTCGACTTCCCCGTACCAGAGCCAGTTCACATAGGTGCCGACCAGTCTGCTGCCCAAGAGCAGGGCCAGCAGCGCTAGACCGCCGACGACTAACAGGATACGACTACGCCGTGTCAGCTTTGGCATACCGACGGGAGGCCGAGTGGCCACTACACACGCTCCTGAATTCACACTTTCGATGGCCTGTTACTGAGCAGCCTGCTTACCGCAGCACACCGCCCCTGTTCAACCCAACTCTACGGACGGGGTCCAAAGTTCCCGATTCGGGCCGCGAGTTCGCCGTAGCGTAATTCCTCGCGCACGAAACCGCACGACGGAGCCATGGCGGTGTGATGGCCCCCGCCTGGCACCATGAGGGTATGGACAATCCCGATTCCGGCGCCGAACCCGCCGCGCACGACGGCACGAACATCGCGACGGCGAATCTCGCCACCGTCGCCCGCGAGGTTGACGAGTTCGTCGCAGCGGCGGGGTGGGACCAGCCGCCGCAGCTCTTCGCGCTGGTCCCCACGGCGGATTTGCTCGCCAAGCAGCCCGAACTGGCCGACCGGCTCGACGTCGACTCGCCGTTGACGCCCGTCGCGCAGGAGTCGCTGCCGGAATCGGACCTCGGCGACTCACTCGCCAAGATCGCGTGGCCGGAGACCGTCGAAGGCTGCGCGCTCGCCCACGAGATCGTCGTGCTGCCCCCTGGCGCGGAATCGGACCTGGAGGAAGCCGCTGGCGAGTCCGGCGATGCGGAACGGCTTCAGCGCGCGGCGGCCAACCACCCGGAGCGCACCGAGGCCCGCCTGGTCGCGGCCGTCTCCCGGGACGGCACTCGGGCCTGTGTGATGCGGCTACGCGGCACGGGCGACAACGCCGAGAGCGAACCGGTTGACGAGGTCATCGAGCATCCTGACCTCGCGCCGAACCTGCTCGACGCGCTGGCAGCGACGCTGGAGCCCTGACCTCGGCGGTCCCGGCGGCCGGGTGTCAGCTCGCGGCGCAGGTTTGCGGTTCGCCGCCGTCCGAGATCGTCTCCAGCGCGTTGACCGCGTCGTCCAGCGTGTTCACTCGTACCAAACGCATCCCGTCCGGGCCGGTGCGCACCGCCTCGGCGCAGTTGTCCTTCGGCACGAGGAAGGTGTCCGCGCCGTCCTCGTTGGCCGCGACGAGCTTGAAGGAGATGCCGCCAATCGGACCGACCTTACCGTCGCTGGCGATCTCGCCGGTGCCCGCGATGTGCTCGCCGCCGGTCAGCTCGCCAGGGGTCAGTCGGTCGACGATCGCGACCGCGAACATCAGACCGGCCGACGGACCGCCGATGTCGGCGAGCTTGATGTCGATGTCGAAGTCGACCTTCGCCTCGTCGGTGAGCAACAGCCCCATGTAGCCCTGCTCGCGGCCGTCCTGCGCGTCGCCGAGGGTGATCTTGTCGCGCGTCACCGCGCCGTCTCGCCGGTAGCTGACCGTGATGGTGTCGCCCGGCCGGGTGTCTTCGATGACCTGGTGCACGTCCTCGGTGCTGCTGACCTCGGTGCCGTCGACGGCGACAAGCACATCGCCCGCCTTGAGCACCTGCGACGACGGGCCGTCGGCAACGACCTCCTTGGCGATGGCCTTCGTCGGGTAGTCCAGGTGCCTCAGCGCGGCGACCTCCGCAGCGCTCTGCGAGTTTTGGAACTGCTGCGCGTTCTGCTCCTCGACTTCCTGCTCGGTCTCGCCGGGCGGGAAGTACAGCTCGCGCGGCGCGAGCGCGTAACGGCCGCTGATCCACATCCCCAGACCGTCGATCAGCCGCACGTCGTCGGACAGCGACACCGTGGTCAGGCGTAGCTCCCCGCTGGTCTCGTACGCCTTGGTGCCGTCGATCTTGATGACGGGACCGCTGGCCGTCGTCCCAAGGGTGTCGTAGGTCGGGCCAGGCCCCAGCGCCACGTACGGCACCCGGACGAGCATGCCGACGGCGACGAACACCGCCGCCACGACGACGCTGAGTACGATCGTCCACCCTCGTCGGGACAAGCCCATAGCGGTCTGGCGCTGGCCAGACCGCCAGACGTCGGCGTCGGTGTGCGCCTGCTCGGGAGCCGCGTCCCCGCGTGAATTGTCCGGTTCGCTCACAACTGAATGCCCTACTACGTCAGATGGACCGCTGTTCAGACGGCTAGGCATAGGTTACGGGCAACCTGCCACGGCGGTTGTGCCGCCTCACCACGTCACTCGGTCGGTTCATCCGCGTACCGTAGAGGCATGAGCGACTTTCCGTTCGGGTTCGGCCCGTCTGATCCTGACCGCCGCGGCGAGGGCGAGCCGAACGACAAGCAACAAGGCGGGGCTGACGCGTTCAACCAGCTCGGCCAGATGCTGACCCAGCTGGGCCAGATGCTCAGCCAAGCGGGCAGTTCCTCCGGGCCGGTGAACTACGACCTCGCCAAGCAGATCGCACTGCAGCGACTCGGCAGCGAAGGCGGTGGGCAGCTCGGCTTCGGCAACCAGGACACCTCCGGCGAGACGGCCGTGCGGGATGCCGCGCACCTCGCCGAGCTGTGGCTGGACACCGCCACCATCCTCCCGGCAGGCGCGACGACATCGGTGGCATGGACGGCACGCGACTGGGTGGAGAAGACCCTGCCGACCTGGCAGCGGCTGTGCGACCCGATCGCCACGCGCGTCTCATCGGCGTGGACCGACGCCCTCCCCGACGAGGCGAAGCAGGCCGCTGGCCCGCTACTGTCGATGGTTGGGCAGATGGGCGGCATGATGTTCGGCTCCCAGTTGGGCAACGCCTTGGCGCAGCTCGGGTCTGAGGTGCTGACCTCCACCGACGTCGGGCTGCCACTCGGCCCGACCGCGACGTCAGCGCTGCTTCCGGCGAACATCGAGAAGTTCACCGAAGGCCTTGAGCGGCCGAGCAGCGAGGTGCTGGTCTTCCTCGCCGCGCGCGAGGCGGCGCACCAACGGCTGTTCGCCCACGTGCCCTGGCTGCGGCAGCGGCTGCTGGACACCGTGGAGGAGTTCGCCCACGGCATCTCGGTCGACACCAGCGCGATCGAGGACCTGGCCACCAAGATCGACCCGTCGAACCCGGCCAGCATCGAGGACGCCATGTCGTCCGGCCTACTCGAGCCGCAGCGCACCGACGAGCAACAAGCGGCGCTGACCCGCTTGGAGACGCTGCTCGCGCTGGTCGAGGGCTGGGTCGACGTCGTCGTCGCCGAGGCCATCGGCGAGCGACTTCCCGGCGCTGACGCGCTCCGCGAGACGCTGCGGCGGCGGCGCGCGACCGGCGGCCCCGCCGAGCAGACGTTCGCCACGCTGGTGGGCCTTGAGCTACGGCCTCGCAGGCTGCGGGCTGCCTCCTCGCTGTGGAAGCTGGTCGGCGACCAGCATGGTGTCGAGAAGCGCGACGAACTGTGGTCGCACCCGGACTTCGTGCCAACCACCGAGGACTTGGACGATCCCCTCGCCTTTGCCGAGCGGCTGGGCAGCGGCGGCGAGATGGACGACATGGATCCGATCGCCGAGATCAAGCGGGCAGAGGAACGCGAGCGTTCGGAGGACGCCAGCAAGGCCGACGACGCCACGCCGGACGAGGGCGACGAGCAGAACAAGCGGGACGACGACGGCGCGTAGCGGCATCCTGCGCCTTACCCGACGTCGTCCTGGTCGGAGTCGCCCTGCTCGCCGTCGATCCCCTCGATGTCGAGACCAGCGGCGGCCGAGAGTCCTTCGAGGTACCCGATGGCCCGATCGGTCTTCTCGTAGCGGCGGCACAGCGCCCAGAAGTCGGCGTTGTGACTGGGCACCAGCAGGTGCGTGAGCTCGTGCACCAGCACGTAGTCGAGCACCCAGGACGGCACTTCCCGGAGCCGTTCGCTCACCCGGATGGTGCCCTGCCCGGGCGTCGCCGAGGCCCAGCGGGTGCGCATCGGCGGCACCCACCGCACGCTCACCGGCTTGGGCTTGCCGTCCAGATACCGTGCGGACAACTCGGCACAGCGTTTGACCAGCGCATCGTCGGAACGGCGCGCGGGCGACTTCTTCCGCACCTCGCTGCGGTGCAGCCTGCGTTCCATCTCCGTAACCCACTTGCGCTCCTCTGCGGCGCTCATGCGAGCGGGGATGAGCACCACCATGGTGTCCCCGTCGAGGTACGCGGAGACGGTGCGCGTGCGACGTTTGCTTCGCCGCACCTCGACACGCCGGGTGGGCGCCCGCTCGGGCACTTCGAGCATGGCCAGTTGGTCGGTTGCGCGGTTCTTCCGTTGCGGCACGGACCCCACCGTAGAGGCAGTGGCCGACAGAAGGGACCCCGTTCCAGCAACCGGCCCACCAGTGGAAGCACTCGCAGGCCAAGTTATCCACAATTCGCGTCCGCGGTTCCCCTCGGCCGAGAGCTGGGCCATGCTGCCGGGCATGACCGTCGACACCACCGCCGCTCCCCCAGCGCGCCCCCGGTTGGCCTCCGGCATCCGGGCGTTCCAACGCACCCACACCGCCGTGCAGGTCGGCCTCGACCCACGCCACGCCGTCGTGATCGACAACGTGCCTCCGGTCGTGGCGCGCCTGCTGCGGTCGTTGGACGGCACCGTCACCGTTCCTACGCTGGTCACACGCGCGGGTACGCACGCGCCCGTGCTCCGCAGGGTCCTCGACATGCTGATGTCGCGGGGACTGATCATCAACGCCAGGAGTGACCCCCAGCGGCCCACTTCACAGCACCGTGACATCGCCCTCTGGAGCATGCGCATCGGAGTGCCGCACGACGCGTTCGCCCGGCGTCTCGCGCAGACGTCGATCGTGGTCAGCGGCGAGGGCGGGCTAGGTGGCTGGTGTCGAACGCGCCTGTTGTGGCTGGGTGCGGGCGGAGGTGGGCGGATACCAGCGAGAACCGCCCGTGGCGCCAAGGCTTCGCGCTGGCGGGATAGCCTCCGTGATCGCTGATTAGCGGTCGTGACCG
>WHTY01000084.1 GCA_009377475.1 Actinophytocola sp. | reverse complement strand
TACAACCGCGCCCGCTGCGCCTCCAGGTCTTCCATCGACGGATCCGTCACGGCCACCTCCCACATCTCGTTATTTGATCCACAACCAGACTACACCGTGACCAGCATCAACCCCGGCTACCTACATTCGTGTCGCACACCCGGGTGTGGGGTGCTACGAAGGGCTTCTTACTTGCGTCTGGCGCAAGCAAGAAGCCCTTCGTGGCGGCGCGGGACGGCGGCTGGCCGCCACCGACGGCAGGCGTCACCGACGGTGGCGGCCCTGGCCATGGCCGAGCCGGACGCGCTCCTCGGCGCGGCCGTAGCGCGGGATGGCGGCGTCGGTGACGAAGCCGAGCCGGTCGGGAGCGTGCATCCGCAGCATGAAGGTGTTGACCGTGGCGGACTTCGTGTCGCGGCTCGCGAGGCTGACCAGCACGGCGACCAGGAACGCGGCTGGCACCGACACCAACGCGGGCCGCTCGACGAGCATCGGCGCCCATACGTCGGTGTAGTCGCTGGCGATGTCCAGCCCGAGCGCGGTGAGCACCGTCAGCCCGCCGACGAGCATCCCGGCGGCGGCGCCCTTCGCGGTGAGCCCGCGCCACCAGATGCCGAGCACGAGCACCGGGCAGAACGTCGACGCCGCCAGCGCGAACGCGATCGCGATGCTGTGCGCGATGTCGGCCTGCCTCGGCAGCAACGCGAGGCCGAGCGCGGCCAGCGCGAGCAGCACGGCGGCGACGCGGAAGTCGCGGACCCGCTCCGGCATCAGGTCGGCGGAGACGACGCCCGCGACGCTGTAGACCAGCCCGGACGTCGCGGCGAGGAACGCCGAGAACACCCCGGCCACGATCACGGTCGCCAGGATCTGCCCGCCGATGCCGGGCAACACGGACGTCGGCAGCAGCAACACGGCGGCGTCCGTCTCACCGGTGACCAGCAACTGCGGCACGTACAGCCGGGACAGCGCGCCGAGCAGCACCGGGAACAGGTAGAACAGCCCGATCAGCAGCACGACGTGCAGCGTGGTGCGCCGCGCCGCCCTGCCGTCCGGGTTGGTGTAGAAGCGGGCGAGGATGTGCGGCAGCCCCATCGTGCCCAGCATCAACGCCGTGAGCAGCGAGTACGTGCCGAAAAGGTCCCAAGTGTCGCCGCCGGGCGCCAGCCACTCGACGTTGTCGGCTGGGGCGCCGACCACGACCGGCGTCGGGGTTCCCGTGTCGAACCGCAACGTCGTGCCAGCGGCGACCTCGTGGCGCACCTCCGCCGACCACAGCACCTCGCCCATGGCGGGCGCGCCGTCGACGACACCGTCCGCGTACAACGTCGTCGGCGCGCTGACCTGCAACTCGACCGGCGTGTCGACGGTGACCGTTGTGTCCTGCGGCAGCGTGGGCGGCGCGTCGTCGGCGAGACCGGCTGCGGCGCCTTTGCCGCCAGAGCCGATGAACACCACGCACAGCACCAGCGTCGGCACGGCGATGGCGAACAGCTTGAGCCAGTAGTGGAACGCCTGCGCCAGCGTGGTCGCCCGCATGCCGCCGCCAAGCACCGTCACCAGCACGACGCCGATCACCGCGGCGGGACCGGCCCAGTCCGGCAGCGGCAGCAACGTCGTCACCGCGAGCTGCGCGCCCTGTAACTGCGGAACCATGTAGAGCAGCGCGATCAGCACCGTGATGAGGCTCGCGAACCAGCGAAGACCGCGCGAGTCGAGCCTGCCCTCGACGAAGTCCGGCAGCGTGTACGCGCCGCTGCGCCGGAGCGGCGCGGCCACGAACAGCATCAGCACCAGGTAGCCAGCGGTGAAGCCGATCGGGTACCAGATGGCGTCCGCGCCGTCGGTGAGGATCGCGCCAGCGATGCCGAGGAACGACGCAGCGCACAGGTACTCGCCGGAGACGGCGGCTGCGTTGCGGCGCGACCGGACGGTGCGGCGCGCCATGTCGAAGTCCTGCGCGGCGTTGTGCAGGGTGGCCGAGCGGCGACCGAGATAGAAGGTGACAACCGCGACGAGTGCGACCGTGGCCGCCGCCGTGATCTGCCAACCTGTCATCGTCGTGTCAGCTCTGTCAGTTCTCGATCATGTCCACGAATTCTCGCTCGTGCCGTTCGGACAGTCTTTCGTACATCACGCCGAGGGCGAACAGCACCGGAGACACAAAGACTCCCAAAATCAGCCAGGCAATGGGGACACCCACAACGGTGAATGACGCGATGTCGGGCTGCTGCCAGAACAGCAGCGGCAGTCCCCCAAGCAGCACCAGCGTGATCAGGGCGAACGCCGTGCTCCAGCGCAGCAGCGCGTTGATCAGGTCCCTGATCAGCATCTCGCCCCAGCTCGTCTGCTCCGCCAGCTCCATGCGCGAGCGCAGCGACGGCACCGGCATGCCCTCCGGCCCGCCGAGCACGACTCGCTGTCGCTTCGGCTTGGTCGGCTGGTCAAGGTCGCCCTTCAGATGCGAGGGCGTGCCCGGCACGCGCTCCACCGTCGCACGCCGCACCGGACGCATCGACGGCCTGCTTCTGCCGAGCGTCGGGTCGGGGCTGCGCACCCGTCTGCGATGAGCTCCGTCGGACATCGCCGCTAGCCGTTCCGCACGCCGCCGGTCAGCCGGTCCTTCAGCTCACGGGTGTGTCGCCGCGAGACCGGCAGCACCTTCTGCCCGTTGCCGATGACGACCTGGTAGCCGCCCTGGCCCATCCGCAGCTCCGTGATCATTCGCTGCGCGACGAGGTAGGACCGGTGGATGCGGACGAAGCCTGCCCTGCCCCAGCGCTCCTCGAGCTGCGCGAGCGGGATGCGGACCAGGTGCGACGAGCCGTCGACGGTGTAGAGCCGGGCGTAGTCGCCCTGCGCCTCGACCCACTGCACCTGCCCGCGCTGGATCAGCTTGGTGGTGCCAGCCAGCTCGACCGGGATGACCTCGTCGTCGCCGGGTGCCAACTGCTCCGCAGCGCCGTTGTCGTCCGCGCGCTCCCGCAGCTTGTCCAGCACCCTGTCGATCGCCTTGTCGAGCCTGGGCTGCTCGTACGGCTTGAGGACGTAGTCGACGGCGCCGAGGTCGAAGGCGTTGACCGCCTCGTCGGTGTGGCCGCTGACGAACACCAGCAGCGGGGCCGGGTTGAGCGCCGCGAACACCCGCGCCATCTCCATGCCGGTCAGGCCGGGCATGTGGATGTCGGCGAACACGACGTCCACCGGCGGCAGGCCGTTGGCCTTGCGCTCCTCGAGGATCGGATGGCCGTACGAGATGAACCGCAGCGCCTCGGACGCGTCCACGGCGTTGAAGATCTTGCCGACGTGCGGGTTGTTCTCCAGCCGGTGGGTCAACATCTCCATGCCGGGTTCCTCGTCGTCGACAGCGAGGACGACGAGCCTCCGGGTGTTGTCTTGCGTACTCACAGTAACAAGCATCCTGCCTAGTGCCGGAGGCAATGTCCAGAGGGAATCTGGGTGGAACGTGCCCCTGTCCAAGCACGGGCACCGCACCCGTCCGCAACCGTTAGCGCCCAGCCGCGCCCGTTACAGCCCGAAGCGAGACCAGTTCGTCCGCTGCTCGATCGCGTGCAGCAGGGCGCTCGCGCCAGCGGCGGCGGGTGCGCCAAGCCCCAGCTTCGCGAGCAGCGGTTTCTTCGGTTCCGCTACCGTGATCTCGGCATCGGGGAACCGCTTGGCGACGACCTCGCGCAGCGTGCCGATGCCGTCGACGAGGCCAAGTTCCTCCGCCTTGTTGCCGAGCCAGACGTCGCCGGTGAACAGGTCGGAGTCGGCGCCGAGCTTGCTGCCGCGTCGCTCCTTCACCCAGTCCACGAACAACTGGTGCAGTTGCTCGTGCATGCCCTTGAGCCAGGCGACGTCCTGCGGGTTCTCCGGCTGGAACGGGTCGAGCCGCCGCTTGTTCTCGCCAGCGGTGTAGAGCCTGCGCTCGATGCCGAACCGCTCGATCAGCTCCGAGAAGCCGAAGCCGCCGCTGACGACGCCGATCGAGCCCACCATCGACGTCCGGTGCGCGTAGATCTCGTCGGCGGCGCAGGCCAGCCAGTAGCCACCGGACGCGGCGACGTCCTCGCAGAACGCCAGCACCGGCACGCCCTTGTCCTCTGCGAGCCCCCGGATGCGCTCCGCGATGAGGCCCGACTGCGTCGGCGCGCCGCCTGGCGAGTTGACGAGCAGCGCGACAGCCTTGAGCCGGTCGTGGCCGAACGCCCTTGTCAACGCGGACTCGACGGTGTTGATGTTGAGCGTTCCCCTACTGAACGGCGTGCTGTGCGGCGTGATCACACCGTGCAGCTTCACCACGGAGACGATGTCGGACTTGTCGCCTCTGTCGGGGATCATGGGCAGCCGGGATGTCAGCTTCTCGGTGACGCGCATGGGCCCCAGCGTAGCCGCGAACAGCGCGTGATGACGGGAGTCAGCGCACACGCTGCGTCACGTCGCTCGCCTCGCTTGCCCCCGAGCGCGTCCGGGGTCGCACTGGCCGCGTCGGATCGGCTGCCGTCTGCTGCGGTGGCAGCAGCGGCGAGCCGGAACCGTCCGTCTGTTCCTTCGGCGGGGTGTAGTTCGGCACGTCGGGTCGCGCGTTCGGGTGAAATTTCGGCACCCGCAGCGTTACCTTCATACCGGCGCCCTTCGCCGTCTCCACGATCAGCGGGTAGTCCGGCCCGAACAGCTGCCGCATCCGGTGGTTGATGTTGCCGAGCCCGACGTGCGCGCCGGTGCGGTGCGAGTCGCGCAGTTCCTCGAGGCGGGCGGGGTCCATGCCGACGCCGTCGTCCTCGACGCTGATCACCGCCTCGTTGCCCGCGTCCTCGGCGATGACGGTGACGGTGCCGCCGCCCGGCTTGCTTGCCAGGCCGTGCTTGACGGCGTTCTCGACCAGCGGCTGCACGATCAGGAACGGCACGACGACCTGCAGCACCTCCGGCGCGATCTTGAGCCGGACGTTGAGCCTGCCGCCGAAGCGGGCGGTCTCGATGGTGAGGTAGCGGTCGATGTTGCGCAGTTCCTCCGCAAGCGTCGTGAACATGCCGGAGCTGCGGAACGAGTAGCGGGTGAAGTCCGCGAACTCGAGCAGCAGCTCGTTGGCTTCCTCCGGGTCGCTGAGGATCATCGACGAGATGGTGTTCAGCGCGTTGTAGACGAAGTGCGGCGAGATCTGCGCCCGCAACATCTTGATCTCGGCCTGGTGCAGCGCGCGCTTCGACTCCTCGAGGCTGGCCAGTTCGAACTGCGTGCGCACGAACTGCGCGACGGCGTCTGCCATGTGGATCAGGCGCTGCCCCCTGCTCTTGCCGATGACGATCAGCACGGCCTCGGTCTTGCCGTCCACGATCAGCGGCACGATCACGGCGGTGCGCATCCGGCAGGCGCTGCCCTTGTCGCATGGCAGCTTCTCGTGCACGACGATCTCGCGGTGGTTGCCGTCGCGCGCGGCGGCGATGTAGTCAACGAAGTCGACGTAGTGGTCGTTCGCCTCGCCGTCCCAGCTCTGCAGGATGCCGTCGGCGTCGGTGATGCCGATGGCGACGCAGCCGAGCAGGTCGAGCAAGTGCCGGGTGATGCGGTCGGCTGTCTCCTGGTCGAGACCTTCCCGCAGGTCGGGCGCGGCCAGGGAGAGCTGGTGCACCGCGCGCAGGACGGCGTCTTCCGTGGCCTTGCCAGGACGGCGGGACCGGGCATAGAGCCACACCGAGAAGACGACGGCCAGCACAGCCACGCCCCACGGCACAAGCTGTGACAGCGATGTGTCGAACACCCGTTAATGCTCTGTCAGTCACGCATCGTTGACAAGGCTTCTGCGGAGTGTTGCCTCCTGCTTTCGGTGCACCCTGTGCACTGAAAGGGTTATTCGCGGCGGCCATTGCGGTGAAAACACCATTTTTCGCGCCGCACGGAGAGTTATCGAAGCAGTCGATCCATGCGGCGGTCCGAGAGCGGCTTGCCCTTCGTCTGGCACGTCGGGCAGTACTGGAACGACTTGTCCGCGAACGACACCTCTCGCACGGTGTCGCCGCAGATCGGGCACGGCAGCCCGGTGCGCGCGTGTACCCGCAGTCCGGAGCGTTTCTCCCCCTTGAGCTTGGCAGCTTCCTGGCCGACCGAGCGCTGGACGGCGTCGGCGAGGATCTGCTGCATGGCGTCCGCGAGCCGGTCGAGCGAGTCGGCGTCGAGCTTGCTCGCCGTCGCGTACGGCGAGAGCTTCGCCAGATGAAGGATCTCGTCGGAGTAGGCGTTGCCGATGCCCGCGATGAGGGACTGGTCCGTTAGGGCGGTTTTCAGCCGGGCGGTGCTGGTGCCGAGGACGCCGGCGAGGTCGTCGCGGCCCAGCGAGAGCGCGTCGCGACCGATCCGAGCCACGCTGGCGACGTGGGACGGGTCGATGACGACCCAGGCCGCGAGGCCCTTCTTCGTGCCCGCCTCGGTGAGGTCGAAGCCGGGTCCGGCGAGGTGCACCCGCAGCGCGATAGGGCTTCTGCCCGGTTTCGGCGGAGTTCGCGGCAGCTCGTCCGACCAGCGCAGCCAGCCCGCGCGCGCCAGATGGATCACCAGGTGCAGGCCGTCCGCGACGACGTCGAGGTGCTTGCCGTGCCGCGCGACGTCGGTGACCGTGCGCCCGACGAGGTCCGTCGCTGGCGGGTCGAACGTCTTCAGCACCGCGAGCGAGGCGACGTCGACGCGGGTGATCTCCCGCCCGACGCCGTGCTCGCGCAGGTAGTGGGCGAGCGCTTCGACCTCGGGCAACTCGGGCATGGCGACTCCGGCTATTCGACCGGGCGGAGCGGGCCTTCGAAGTTCGGCAGCGACACCCGCTCGATCGACTGCTTGGCGCGCGACATCTCGGTGCGCACCTTGATCATGCCGCGCACGGTGCCGACCCAGCGTTCGGACGGCTTCTCGTTCTCGGGGTCGCCCTCGGTCTCCGCGACGACCTTCCACGGCCGGCGCAGCACCCACCGCAACGGGAAGAACAGCGCGATCAGCGCGATCGTCAGCACCACCCAGCCAGGGACGATCACGTCCGCCGGCCGCCAGGCGACGAGCACGACGACGAACACCGTGATCACGCCGATCATGGACGCCGCCGGGACGTACCCGCCCGCGGCGTCGTGCTCGAAGTCGTCCGCCGTTGCGGGCGTGCGCCATTCCAGCTCGCTCCGCAGGGTCCACCAGCGTCCGTCAGCGCCCTTCACCGGACGATCCATCGCAGCTCCCGTCGCGCTCCGTCAGCAACCCTCACGGGTACCCAACGTTACCGTGCGGGCACAGCCCGGCGCGAGTGTCGATGGTGACTCGGCTGCGATACGTCTGGATGGCGCGGGCGCATGACACGGGTGGGTGGTGCGTACTAGCCGCCGTGGGTGAGGATGCGGGTATGTCGCCCCGACGTCCGCCCGCCGACCGCACCGACGTGGGGTCGTATCCCACGGCGGAGCTGCCGACCGTGGCGAGGCTTCCCACGGCGGTTTTTCCCATGGCCGGGCACCCCACGGCGGCGTTCCCCATGGCCGGGCACCCCACGGCGGCGCTCCCCATGGCCGGGCACCCCACGGCGGCGCTCCCCATGGCCGGGCACCCTAAGGCGGCGCTACCCACGGCGGCGGAGTGGAAGCGGCTGGAACGCGGCGTCGCGCAGCGGGTGTGGGCATTCGAGGCGTTCCTCGCCGACGTCTACGACAGCACGGACGACGCGCGCGTCCTCGCCGACGGTGTGTTGCCGCGACGTCTGGTCACCGCCAGCGAACGGTTCCGGCGGGAGGCGGTCGGTGTCGCGCAGCCGGTGCGGGTCGTCATCGCCAGCGTGGACGTCGTCCGCGACGAACACGGCGCGTTCCGCGTCGTGGCGGACGACCTTTCCTGCCCTGCCTGGCCCGCGTATGTGGCGCCGCACCTGCTGCGGGCGCTGCGCGCGGTCACGCGCGCAGCGACGCACGATGCGGATCTCGCGAGTTCTGCCACCGCCCCCTCGCGCGCCAACGCTGGCGCCACTGGCTCGCGCGCTGCCGCCTCCCACGCCACCGACTCCGTCGTCGTCGCGCTCGCACCCGGTGAATCGGCGCTCGCCCGGCAACCTGGCGTCACGGCCGTCGCCGCACGCGACCTGGTGTGCCGGAACAACGTCGTCTACCACCGCGACCGCAGGGTCGACGTGCTGTACCGGGCCATCGCCGACGACCTACTCGACCCGTTGCACTTCCAACCCGACTCGGTCCATGGCGTCTCCGGCGTGCTCAACGCGGCGCGGACGGGCTCCGTCGTGGTGGCCAACGCTGTGGGTAACGGCCTCGGCGAGGACCCGGTTATCCACAGCTTCGTGCCGCAATTTATCGAGTACTACCTCGGCGAAAGCCCCATCCTGCCCACAGTGGACCCGCAGTCTTTCCATACCACGCAGCTCCTGCCGATCACAGGCCATGCGCAGGGATTTTCCGACTTACCCGCAGGCTTATCCACAGTGGATAACTCGCCGTTCGGCGGGCTGCGGCTGTTCGCCGTCAACGACGGTGTGGACGTCACCGTGCTGTCCGACAGTGCATCGACCTCCGAACTATCCACAAGCAACATTCCACAGCAAAGCAGCACTGTGGATACCACGGTGCTGTGGTGAATTGGCGGCTGCGCGTCGTGCACCGCACCGGCTATCACTACACGCTGCCCGCGACGCAGTCGTACAACGAGGCGCGGCTGACCCCGCGTTCCGACCACACGCAAACCGTCGTCACCAACCGACTCGACACCACACCCGCCACGCGCGAGTACCGCTACACCGACTACTGGGGGACGGTCGTCAGCGCGTTCGACCTGCACACGCCGCACACGGCGTTCAGCGTCGTCGCCACGTCGGTTGTCACGACCAGCGGTCCGCGCCCACCCATTCGGACGCACACCTGGGCGGACCTGCGCCGCCCCGACGTCACCGACGCCTACGCCGAGTACCTACAGCCGACCGCGTACACCCCACTGGACGCCGAACTCGAACGGATGGCCCACACGTTGTCCGCCCGCACGACCCCGGCCGACGCCGTGTTCGCGATCGCGCAATGGGTGCGGGACGAGCTGACCTACCGACCGGGCAGCACCGGCGTCCACAGTTCCGCGAGTGACGCCTGGTTGGCGCGCGAAGGCGTGTGTCAGGACTACGCGCACGTCGTGCTGGTGATGCTGCGTGCGATCGGGATACCCGCGCGGTACGTGTCCGGCTATCTGTACGGCGAGCCGCGCGCGCGGCCGGGCAGGACGGTGCACGGCGAAAGCCACGCCTGGGTGGAGGTGTGGACCGGCGGTTGGTGGGCATACGACCCGACCAACGCCCTGCCGGTGGGCGCGCGACACGTGTCGGTCGCGCGCGGCAGGGACTACGCCGACGTCACCCCGCTCAAGGGCGTGTTCACCGGCGGCGGGACGTCGACGCTGGACGTCGCCGTGCACCTGACGCGCCTCGGCTGACCGGTGCGGGCCGGGACGCCCGGCCCGACGGTGCAACTCGCGCCGAACAAGGTGAAACTCGGCGTCAGGAAGGTGCGACTCGCGCCGAATAGGGTGCGACTCGCGGCTCACCGCGCGGGTCACGGGCAGGAGTCGTACCAGTAGTACTCGTAGGACTCGTAGCGGCCGTTGTCGAAGTAGTACTCGTACGACTCGTAGCCTTCGCCGCCGGCGTACGAGAATTGGTGCACCTCACGCCGGTCACGCTGCGAGTTGTACGTGTCGGTGGAGTAGGAGTCGTCGACGCACATCTCGTACGGCGACCGCCCGGGGCCCGGTTGCTGGCTCGGCGGCTCGCTGGACGTCGTGGTCGACGTCGTCGGGCGGTTCCTGTCGCTTGGCGGCGCCGACCGCTCGGGCGAACCGGTCCGCGACGGCGGTTCGGTCTTGCGCGAGCCGCCCGGCGTCCGCGACGGCGCGTCAGGCGTCACGCCGACGTCAGGCTTCGCGTCCGCGGCGACGTCGACCTGCGGCGTCCCCGGCCGCGGGAGCGCGGCAGTCGGCTTCGGTGACGGGACCGTCGTCGGCTCGGCCGCCGTATCCGGCGGCTGGCTCGGGCCGTCCTCGCGGTCCTTCGTACGTCGAGTGTCGCGAGTGCTCGACTCGCCGTCCCGCGTGCGGGACACGTTCGGGAGCGGGTAGCCGTCGTCCGGGCCGCGCTCAAGGGAGGGCGAGTTGTCGGGCGTGGTCTGCGACATCCCCTGCTCGCCGACGAGCCCGAAGTACTCGCTCGCGGATTCGGTCATCGCGGGGCCGACCGAGAAGCCGAACACCCCAGCGGCTGCGGTCGAAGCCACCGCGATGCCTACCTTCACCTTGGCACTGGTGAAGGCTGTCTTGAACGCGCCGGACAAACTCGCCGACGACGCGCCGCCCGACGCCGTGGATGCCCCCGCGCCAGCAGCCGCCACACCGGCGACGGCGATGCCGTTCGCGTTGGCCCGCAGCGAGAAGCAGACGTCGCGTAGTTCGTCGTGGGTGGCGTGGCAGCGGGCGCAGGCGGCGAGGTGCGCGCTGATCCGGTCCGCCTCGGCGCCGGTGACGCTGCCAGCGGTGTAGCCGCCGAGCTTTTCGAGCACCGTGCGGCAGCCGCCGTCGCTCTTGCTGGTGGCGAGGTGCGCCTGGAGGTAGGCGGCGCGCAGCCCGAGGCGAGCGCGACGGGCGAGTGCGGCCGTCGCGTTCGGACTGAGCCCGATCTGCGGGGCGACGACGGCGGGTTTGGCACCCTCCACTTCGGTCTGCCACAGCACGGTGCGCCAGCGCTCCGGCAGGCTGGTGAACGCCTTCGTGATCAGCGAGTGCTCAGCGGCGCGGGACGGATTGGCCTCGGCCGCGCCCGCGCGGCTGGTCAGTTCGTCGTCGGTGACCGGAACGTCCTGAATCGCGCCTTTCCACTCCCACGACACGCGCCGGGCGACCGTGAGCAGGTACGCGCGGATGTTGTTCTTCGGGCCGTTGCCGCGTTTGACGGCACGCAGCACGCGGAAGAACGTCTCCGCGGTGATGTCCTCCGCTTCGGCGCGATCTTTCGCCAGGCCGAGCGCAAGTCGGCGCACCGCGGGCGCGTGCTGCTCGAACAGTTCGCTGAACGCAGCGTCCTGTCCCTCTCGCAGCCGGCGGAGCAGCGCTGGCTCGTCGATCGCCTGCGTCATCCGGCCAGGTACCTCCCTCGCCGATCACCAATCGGTTGCCACTGATGGGCCTGCCCTATGGAGTGAACGGAGCCAGTCCGTCGCGCACAGTGTGACGTGATCACCGACTGAGCGTGACGATTTTACGCCAAAGGCAACGTTGTGCCACCCACTAACGAGTTATGCCGAATGCACGTTGCGTGATACCGACGAAGACGGCCGAATGGCGGCGCGACCCCCTGGACCATTGGGGGCGGCGAGCGTATAGACTGGTTTGCGCGCCGTACAACACGGCGTCACGCGGACGTAGCGCAGCTGGTAGCGCATCACCTTGCCAAGGTGAGGGTCGCGGGTTCGAGTCCCGTCGTCCGCTCAGCCCAACTCCCTGAATCCATCGGGTTCGGGGAGTTTTTCGTGCGCCGTGCGCGAAACCGTTGCTCTCGCACACCGTGGTCCGCGCTCGTGGCACGCAGTTGATCAACTACCTGCGGGGCATGACCAACCGAACTGCACGAAGCGGACATATTCCAGTCACAGCGCGCAGGTAGTTGGTCAACTTCTCACCCTTGACGTGCAGCCATTCGGCTGCCTATCGTAAATGCATCCAAACGGTTGCCTATTCCGAGGTGGCGCATGGACGACGTCTTCAAGGCGCTGGCCGACTCCAGTCGTCGGCGGCTGCTGGACACCCTGAACGCCCGCAACGGTCAGACGTTGCGAGAGCTGTGCGCCGGAATGGACACGACACGGCAGTCGGTGAGCAAGCATCTCGCCGTGCTCGAAGCCGCCAACGTCGTCACGACGACGTGGCGCGGCAGGGAGAAGCTGCACTACCTCAACGCGGCGCCGATCAACGCGATCGCCGAGCGCTGGATCAACCAGTACGACCGTGAGCGGGTGCGCGCGCTCGCGGACCTGCAACACGCATTGGAGCGCGAGCCGATGAGCAAGCCCGAGTTCGTCTACACGACCTACATCAAGACCACGCCGGAGCGACTGTGGCAGGCGTTGACCGATGCCGCGTTCACGCGCCGGTACTGGGGCGTCGCGTTCGACACCGACTGGCAGGTCGGGTCGCGCATGACCTGGGAGGAAGGCGGCAACACCATCGCCGATCCCGAGCAGGTCGTGCTCGAGTCCGAGCCGTACCGGCGACTGTCCTACACCTGGCATGCGGTGACGGCGGAGTGGGCGAAAGCCGTCGGCATCAGCGACGACGGCTACGAGGGGCTGGCGGCGGAACGACGTTCCAAGGTCACGTTCGAGATCGACCCGCTCGGCGAGCTGACCAAGCTGACCGTGATCCACGACGACTTCGACGCCGACAGCACCATGCTCGCGCTGCTCAGCCAGGGCTGGCCGGGCCTGCTGTCCAGCCTGAAGACCCTGCTGGAAACCGGCGACCCGCTGCCGGAACCGGCGACGTCCGGAAGCTGACGTCCGCGCCGGAGTCGCACCTGTCCACCCGCGCCGTGAGCCACATGCATCGCTACAGCACGTAGCAGGCATTATCACTAGAGTGACGAGCCGGAAACTGCTGCGTGTCTACGTTGATGAAACGGGCGACCGGGGCACAAGTGCCAGGTCTTCGCCCTTCTTTGCCTTCGCTGCCATCCTTGTCGCAGACGAGAACGAAGCCGAACTGCGGGCAGCCATGGCGCACCTCCGCACAAGGCTGAAGACTCCAAGCGGTGCTGCCCTGAACTGGAACAGACACGTGAAAACCTTCTCCCGCAGGCAGCACGTCACCAGCACGTTGGCCGCCCTGCGGCAAGTCAGCGTGGTCTACGTAATGGTCGACAAGGCAGCCATACCAGCAGGTTCCGGGATGCTCGACGACCACGTGTTGTTCTACAACTTCGCGGCAGGACTCGTGTTGGAACGCGCGGTACTCGCCGCGCACCGCTGGCCGGGCGGCCACCATGAGGCGATTGTTCGATTCGGACACGTGCGAGGCTTCGATCATGGTACGAGCCGCGATTACTTCCACCGGAAGCGAACCACCAACGCGACGGCCAACTTGCCGTGGGGTTGCCTGAAGTCGATCCACTTCAGCGACCAGGCATCGTGGGATGGCCTACAGGCGGCGGATCAGTACGCCGGGATGCTCCACGCCGCGTTCCATCCCGACGAGTTCGGTGGCTACGAATCCGCTCACTTCCTTGCCATCCGACATCAGCTTCGGCGTAGTCCTCGCGGCAAAGCGTGGGGATGGGGCTTCAAGTTCCTCGGCGACGGCGCTGCGGCGACGCGCCTACCGTGGTGGCCGCACACGGGCCTGTGAACAGAAAGGCCTCCGAGGGGGCCCGGGGTGCATCAACCGGAAATCCGGAGGGTCTGGCAGCAGACCAAGCATTCTCCCCGCGACCTCCACGGAGGCCTCGTGTCACTCACTATACAGGACAATCTCGAACGCGTGTACTACCCAACGGGTGATCGCCTACCCCGCGCCGAGGCCGACCGGGCAGGACACGCCCGTCCCCGCGATGCCGCAGTAGCCGTCCGGCACCTTGTGCAGGTACTGCTGGTGGTAGTCCTCCGCGTAGTAGAACTCCCCGAGCGGCGCGACCTCCGTCGTGATGGCGTCGTGGCCCGCCTGCCGCAACGCCTTCCCGAAGGACTCCGCCGACGCCTCGGCGGCCTCGCGCTGCTCGTCGTCGGCGTAGTAGATCGCCGAGCGGTACTGCGTGCCGACGTCGTTGCCCTGCCGCATGCCCTGCGTCGGGTCGTGGCTCTCCCAGAACACCTTGAGCAGGTCTTCGTAGCTGATCTGCTGCGGGTCGTAGACGACGAGCACGACCTCGGCGTGACCGGTGCGGCCGGTGCAGACCTCCTCGTACGTGGGGTTCGGCGTGTAGCCGCCCGCGTAGCCGACCGCCGTCGAGTACACCCCGGACCGCCGCCAGAACAGCCGCTCCGCTCCCCAGAAGCAGCCCATGCCGAACACCGCGGCGCGCGTACCTTCCGGGAACGGCGGCGTCAGGCGCGCGTCGGTGTTGACCGCGTGCCGCTCCGCGACAGTGATCGGTTCAGCACGGCCAGGCAGTGCCTCGGCTTCGCTGACACGCCTACTCTTGTCACCGGAAAACCACATGGTTCTACAGTGCCACGAACGGCGGCGCGACGTCGTTAGCCGCCGAGCACGTCACGACTACGTAAGGGTGGACAGTGGGCAACTACGGTGACTTCCAGGCAGCGATCTACGCCGAGGGCATGTTCGGCAACACGCCACCGAAGCTCACTACCGACCTCGCCCACCTGGAGGACAAGGCGCGCGAGACGCTGAGCGCCGAGGCGATGGGCTACATCGTCCCGAGCGCGGGCTCCGGCGCCACCGCACGCGCGAACCGGGAGGCGTTCGACCGCTGGCGCATCATGCCCCGGATGCTGCGCAACGGCCCGGAACGCGACCTGTCCTGCACCGTCCTCGGCACCCAGATGCCAGCGCCGGTGCTGCTCGCGCCGGTCGGCGTGCAAACGCTGGCGCACGCCGAAGGCGAGCTGGCGACCGCGCGCGCCGCGACATCGCTCGGCCTGACGTACACCCATTCGACGCAGGCTAGTTACTCCATCGAGGCGGCCGCGGAGGCCAGCGGAGACGGGTCGCGGTGGTACCAGCTCTACTTCCCGAACGAGCGCGACCTGTGCGTCAGCTTCCTGGAGCGCGCCAAGACCGCCGGGTACTCCACGGTCGTCGTCACGCTGGACACCACGATGCTCGGCTGGCGGCCCGCCGACCTCGACCGCGGGTTCCTGCCGTTCCTCGCTGGCAACGGCATCGCGAACTACCTCACCGACCCGGTCTTCACGGGCTCGCTCGCCAAGCCGCCGGAGGAGGACCCGGCGATGGCGGCGCTGCGGTTCGCGCAGGTCTTCCCCAACCCCGGCCTGAGCTGGGACGATATCGCGTTCGTGCGCGAGCACTGGGACGGCCCGGTCGTGGTCAAGGGCATCCTGTCCGCCGACGACGCGCGCCTCGCCGCGGACAACGGCGTCGACGGCATCGTCGTCTCCAACCACGGCGGCCGGCAGGTCGATGGCGCCATCGCAGCCCTCGACGCGCTGCCCGGCATCGCGGACACCGTCGGCGACCGGCTCACGGTGTTGTTCGACTCCGGCGTGCGCACCGGGGCGGACGTCGTCAAGGCGATCGCGCTCGGCGCGCAGGCGGTGCTACTCGGCAGGCCGTACCTGTACGGGCTGGCGCTGGAGGGCCAACAGGGTGTCGAGCACGTCCTGAAGTGCCTGCTCGCCGAGCTGGACATCACCCTGACGGGTGCGGGCTACACGACCCACCGCGAGCTGAGCAGGGAGTCGCTGGTCACGGCGTGAGCTGCTCGGCGGGTTCCCAACGCAGCAGGTCTCCCGGCTGGCAGTCGAGCACGTCGCAGAGCGCGGCGAGCGTCGTGAACCGCACCGCCTTGGCGCGGCCGTTCTTGAGCACCGCGAGGTTGGCGGGCGTGATGCCGACGCGCTCCGCCAGCTCGCCGACCGACATCTTGCGCTTGGCGAGCATCACGTCGATGTCGACGACGATCGGCATCAGATGACCTCTTTCAGCTCGGCCTGCATGTCCGCCGCTTCGATGTCGCGCGCGACGGCCTGTGCGAGCAGCATCCGCAGCACGAGCACGATCAGCGCGACGCAGAACACGCCCGCCGCGACGCCGCAGATCAACAGGACGATGCCCGGGGCCACGGCGTCGCCCGCCACCGCGTGGTTCGTGCTCGCAAGCAGGACCGCGAACGCGAACACCAGCAGGGAAGCGGCCACGGCCGCGCCGATGATGACGTCGACGTATCGGACAGCGGCACCATGACCGCCTGCACGAACACCGATCCGGCAAGCAACACGGCGAGCACGGCGCGCAGTGCCCACACGGTCAACGTCTTCATCACGTCCACTTCAATCGATCAACGATAGGAATTTATCGAAAATCGATAGGCGCGCCGAGAGTCACCGGTCCACGTTCTGATCGCGAACGCGGGTAGGTAAGCGTACGCTCACCGGCATGGGTATCGCCGCCGACGAACGCCAGGCACTGTGCGAGCTGTTCACCGAGGTGGGACCGGCCGCGCCCACGCTGTGCGCTGGCTGGCAGACCAAGGACCTCGCCGCACACCTCGTCGTCCGGGAACGTCGTCCCGAGGCGGCGGGCATCCTGCTCAAGCCGGTCGCCAGCCGACTCGCGCAGGTACAGGACGACTACGCCACCAAGCCGTGGTCGGAGCTGGTGGAGCAGGTGCGTTCGGGACCGGCGTGGTACTGGCCGACCCGCATCGACAAGCTCGACGAGCTGACCAACACCGCCGAGTTCTTCATCCACCACGAAGACGTCCGCCGCGCGCAGCCCGGCTGGGAACCCCGCGAACCGGACGAGCGCCGCGACAAGGCGTTGTGGCAGATCGTGGCGCGGATGGGCAAGGTGCTGTTGCGGTCGAGCCCGGTCGGGATTCAGCTCCGCACGCCGTCCGGTCGGCAGACGACGGCAAAGCACGCGCCGAACCCGGTGACGATCACCGGCGAGCCCGGTGAGCTCCTGCTCTACGCCTACGGCCGCGACGAAATCCGGGTGGACTTCGACGGCGACCCGTCCGCCGTGGACACCGTGCAGAGCATCAGCCGGGGACTGTAAGAGGCCACGTGGAACGGGACTCGCGCCTCGCGCTCGCGCTGCTCGTCGGGGGCGTTGGCACGCTGCACTTCGCGGTGCCGAAGTTCTTCGATGCGCTGATTCCCCGCGCGCTACCCGGCACGCCACGCGCCTGGACCTACGGCTCCGGCGTCGCCGAACTGGGCTGCGCCGCCGCCGTCGCGGTGCCTCGCAACCGCCGCATCGGGGCGACGTTGACGGGCAGTCGCCGCAGGTCGTGGCGGCCAACGAGGACAGCACCGCCGAGGTCACCTACACGCCGGAGGACAGCGGGTCCAACAGCGTCACGATCATCGGCCGGACCGCTGACGGCCACGTCACCGAGGAGGCGAACTACACGTTCTACGTGGAAGACCCTGACGGGTGGTGGTAATGCCTAGCGGGTATTCATACCCGTCGCATGACGCATGCCCCTCGCGATGTTGCACGAACATGTCCGGCACGTCCGGCTTCTCGATCAACACCGCGAGGCGCCCTCGTCGTGAAATCCCCTGGTCGAGCGACACCCGGCAAGACACCGATCGGGCGGAACATCCGGTCACCCGATCAGCTAAGTTACGGGCAGGCACGAATCGACCCGCCAGTGACGCCTGGGCATGGAGAATGGGCGCACATCAAACTTGATCTCGATAAGGGGGTGCCGGGTGACCTGGCAGGAAGAGCTGCGCAAGCTTGACGAGGACTTCTCGGCAGGCACGATCACTGCGGACGAGTACCGGGAACGCCGAGACCAGGTGCTGTCGTCCGCGGTCACGCAGCAGCCGTCCGACCAACAGGGCGGCTCGAACGCCGAGGCCACCCAGGTGTTCGCGAAGGGCGACGCGGGTCCGGCGCAGAACCAGCCCAGCGCGCAACAGGACGCCGAGGCCACGCTGGCGACAACGCAGGACGGCGGGGCCCAGCAACCGCGGGCCAGCGAGTCCCGACAGGACGCCGCGAAACCGGACGCAGCGCAGCAGCTCGGCGAGCCCCAGCAGCCGACCGCGCAGGAGGCAGAAGACCAGGGCTCCGCCGAGCGCACCCAAGTCGTGCGGCCCGTGCAGCCCTCGACCCCGCAAGCACAGCAGCCGCCCCAACCGCCGCAGACACCCCCGCCGCCGCAGATGCCGCCGCCTCAGGGCATGCCGCCCCAAGGTATGCCGCCCATGCCGCCACCGGGCTATCCGCAGCCCATGGGTTCACCCGCAGGCGGGTTCCCGCAGCCGCACACCGGCGGATTTCCCCAGCAATACCCGGCGTCCCCCGCTGGCGGCTTTCCGCAGCAGCACCCCGGCTCCCCCGCCGCTGGCTTCCCGCAGCAGCCCGGCTGGCATGCGCCGATGCCGGACTCGACTCCGCCGTGGGGCCGCGACGAGTTCCCCCCGGTCACGCCGACGGCGAACCAGGGCTGGCCATATAGCCAGGATGACTGGCACACGCCGCAGCCGTCCGGGAACTCCCGCAAGGTGGCGATCGTGGCGATCGTCGGTGCGGTGGTCGCCGGGCTGACCGTCGGCGGCTGGTGGCTGTGGTTCCAGGGCGAGGACCAGCCGTCGAACACCGCCGTCGCGGCCCCGACGTCCACCACGGCACCGTCGTCCACGACGACGACAACCACCACGACCACGACGACCGAGACCGCGCCGAAGAACAACGCCGCCGCACTGGTCGAACTGCCGGGCAAGAAGCGCCCAGCAGACGGCGCGTTCGGCATCAAGCGGGTGCGGAAGGACGACCTGCTGCCGTCGTCGATGATCGGTGAACTGCGGAAGGCCAAACTGGACAGCGGGCTGCTCCGCACCACCGCCATCAAGGGCGTCTCGATCGAGCTCTTCGCGATGGAGTTCGCGAAGGCCAAGCGCATGAACAACGTCGTGGACGCCTACGTGCAGGCGCAGCGGAAAAGCAAGCTGACCCACGACAAGAAGCTGACGAACAAGCGCGTCACCGTGTTCAGCACCCCGAAGAAGGCGACCCCGACGATCTACCGCGCGGCCTACCTGACCGACGACCGAGTGATCATCGTGGAGACGTTCGGCAAGAAGTCCGGCGAGGTGCGGGACCGGTTCACGGGCGTGCTGGAGCGGCAGACCAAGCACGCCGAGCCGACGCGCTGACCTACACCGGCGCTGGCCGCACGGCCCGCACCCTGACCCGCTGCCCGGACAGCGCCGCCGTGCCGGTCAACTCGTCGACGCACTGCTCGTCGGTGACGTCGTTGATGCTGACGCCGGGGTGCGCGCTCGCGACGCCGAGCCGCACGCCGTCGCGGCCGTGACCCCAGCCGTGCGGCAGGCTCACCACGCCGGGCAGCATCGCGTCGCTGATCTCGACGGGCACCTCGATCTCCCCGACCCGCGACGCCAGCACGGCGTGTTGGCCGTCGGTGAGCCCGCTGCGCTCGGCGTCGTCCGGGTGGATCAACAGCGTGCAGCGCGGCTTGCCTTTGACGAGGCGTTCGCTGTTGTGCAGCCAGGAGTTGTTGCTACGGAGCTGTCGACGTCCAATGAGGACCAACTCCCCCGGCTGCCACGCCTGTTGCCTGCCGCGCAGCCGGTCGAGGTCGTCCAGGTACTCCCGTGGCGCGAGGTTGATCTTCTTGCGCGGGGTGAACAGCCGGTCCGGCAGCCGCCGCTCCAGCGGGCCGAGGTCGATGCCGTGCCGGTGCTTCCTGAGCGTGCGCAGCGACAGGCCCTTGGCGAGTTTCCGCAGGCCATGCGGGCCGGAGCGCAGGCCGAGCTCCACCGCCGCCTCCGGCCCGAGCCGCTCCAACGCCGACGCCGCAAGCTTGCCAGGCATGCGCAGGCTGTCCGGCCCGAGAACCCGCGAAGCCAGTTCGAGGCAAATCTCCCAGTCGTGCCGCTGGTCCGCGTCGCGCTCGAACACCGGCGGCGAGTACTTCGCCCAGTTGCGGACCGCGACCAGCGTGAGCAGCAGTTCGTAGTGCGAGCGCTCCAGCGGGCCGGTCGGCGGCAGGATGACGTCGGCGTGCCGCGTCGTCTCGTTGAGGTACGGATCGATCGAGACCATGAAGTCGAGCTGGCCCAGCGCGCGGTCCAGCCGGGCGCCATTCGGCGTGGACAGCACCGGGTTTCCCGCCGACGTGATCAGCGCGCGGACCTGGCCCTCACCGCCGGTCTCGATCTCCTCGGCGAGCGCGGCGACCGGCAGTTCGCCGCTGAACTCCGGCAGCCCGCGCACCCGGCTGCGGTAGGTGGCGAAGCTGCCGTCCAACCCGCCCCGTTTCGCGAGCGGGACCGGATCGATCGCGGGCGTCGTGAACATCGCCCCGCCCGGCTCGTCGAGATGTCCGGTCAGCGCGTTGACCACCACCAACAGCCACGCCGCCAGCCCGCCGAACTCCTGCGTGCAGACGCCGACCCTGCCGTAGACGACGGCGCGTTCGGTGGTCGCGAGCGCCCGCGCCAGCCCGACGACGTCCTCCGGCGCGATGCCGGTGATCGGCGCGGTGCGCTCCGGTGGGAAGTCCATCACGACGGCCTTCACGCTGGTGACGCCGACGATGTGCTCGCCGAGCCTGCCGGTGTTGACCAGATCGTGCGTGAAGAGGACGTGCACCAGCGAGAGCAGGAACAGCGCGTCGGTCCCCGGCCGGATGAACAGATGCTCGGCGGCCGACGCCGTCTCGGTGCGACGCGGGTCGATGATCACCGCGCGACCGCCGCGCTCGCGCAACGCGGCGTGCCGTCCGCGCATGTTCGGCGCGGTCATGACGCTGCCGTTGGAGACGAGCGGGTTCGCGCCGATACAGACGAACAGGTCGGTGCGGTCGATGTCGGGCACCGGTAGCAGCGCTTGATGCCCGAACAGCAGGTACGCCGCCAGCATCTGCGGCAGTTGGTCCACCGACGTCGCGGAGAACAGGTTGCGCGTGCCGATGCTGCGGAAGAACGGCTGGCCGAACAGCAGCAGTCCGAGATTGTGCGCGGTCGGATTGCCCTGGTAGACGGCGACGGCATCCTTGCCGTGCTCGGCGCGGACCCGCTTCAGCCGTTCGGCGGTCAGGTCGAGTGCGGCGTCCCAGTCGACCTCCCGCCACGAGTCGCCGTCGCGCACCATCGGCCGCCGCAGCCGGTCCGGGTCGTGATGCAGGTCCGCGAGCGCGGTCGCCTTCGGGCAGATGTAGCCGCGCGAGATCGGGTCCTGCTCGTCGCCCCTGATGTCGGTGACCCGGTCGCCTTCGGTCGTGACCACGATGCCGCAGGTCGCTTCGCACAGGGTGCAGTTGTGGTGATGCGTGTGTTGGGCCTGTTGGGGACCGCCCATACCCGCTCCACCTCGCTCGTCGCTTGTTGGCAACCTTCCAACAGGCTACCGCGCAGGACCCCGGACACCGCCAGGGTGAACGCGCCGGAACACAGCGACAGCAGGACGACGCCGCGCTCGTGGCAGTCGCGGAGCGCGGGATCCCAGCCCGCAATCGGACTCATCCGAGCGGCTGTTCGGTCGATTGCTCCGCCTGTGGCAGCGGCATAGCGTCACTGCTAGCTGCAAAATGCGTCATCCGGTTGAGGGGGACTCGGCCGACACATCGGACCGAGATCGCCGCCGGGCGACTTGCCCACTTGGCTGGAGTGTCGACATGGTCCGTCACCGCGCGTCGCGCCCGCGACGCCGCCTCGTCAGCGCCGTCGCCGCCCTGGTCGCGGTCGTTGTCGTGCCGCTCGCCCCGATATCGGCCAGCGCCGAGGACACGGTGTCGAACCCACTGACCGTGAACTGGGCGACGTGGCTGCCCACCTTCATCGGCCCCTTCGACTCGGCCAGTTCCGACGACTGCCTCGCGGGCAAAGACAACTGCGCCAAGAAAACCATCAACGAGATGGGTAAACGGCTCGATTCCCTGATCGAGAGCTGCGACCACAACGCCGTGTTCTCGCTCGCGTACCTGCGGATCACGCAAGGCTACGAATGGATTCGCAACACCACCGACGCCGACGGCAGCCCGCATTACGACGACAGGGCGTGGATGAACTACGTCGTGGAGACGTTCGCGCGCGCCTACATCTGGGCGTTCGACGAGTGGCGCGCTGGCAATCCCGACGTGCCGTTGGCGTGGCAGCTCGCCTTCGACGACGCGGCGACGCGGAAACTCACCGGCAACGGCGACCTGCTCGCGGGCATCAACGCCCACATCAACCACGACCTGGCGTTCGTCATGGCGGCGAGCGGTCTGATCCGCCCGGACGGCACATCGGGCAAACCCGACTACGACAAGGTCAACGAGCTGCTGCTCCGGCTGACCGGGCCATTGGCCGCCGAACTGGCCGCCCGGTTCGACCCCGGCATGGACGACGGCGAGGAGAGCATCGCCGACCCGGCGAGCTTCCAGCTGATCGTCGGCTGGCGGGAACGCGCCTGGCGTAACGCGGAAGACCTCGCCAGCGCATCCAGTAACGAGGAACGTGAGCTGATCGCCCAGCGGATCGAGTACGACGCCGCCACGGAAGGCGCGCTGCTTGTCGAGTCCAACTCCTACCTGCCGCCGCTGACCACAACCACCTCACGCGACAACTACTGCGCCGCGCACAAGAACGACCAGCCGCCGGTGAAGTATCCGTTCGGGGTGAAGTGACCTTGCGCCTGAAGGGGAACGCTCAACGGCGAGCGTCCCCCTTCAGGCGTGCGGCGGATCAACGGCTACGCGCCGCCGTTACCGCCGCCGGGGTGGGGCGCGTTCTCCGCGCACCACTCTTCGACCGTCTGGTCCGACTCCTCAGCCGCGGCCTCCAGTGCCTGGAACGGCGGGGCCTGGCGCTTCTTCTCCTGGCCCTTCTCCGAACCCGCGAAGTACGCCGTGCACAGGCCGAAGGCGTTGTTCCCGTGATGCGGCCCTGGGTGCGCCGACGCGATCCCAGCGGCACTGCCACCGATGAGCAACGCGATCGCCACCGGCGCCACGATCTTTCCTAGTCCGAAGTTGCCGTAACTCTCCGTAGAGATTGTGTCTTGACCTGCGTAGGGTGACTCTCTTGACGACCCAGTGTAGCCACTAAAATGGCGTGTCGTTGCGGCTCGTTCAACGGCAAGTGGCATATGATGAGTGTATG